>WFRF01000130.1 GCA_015486655.1 Caldifarciminota bacterium
CCTGCCCTCTATGTCAGAAAATATCTCTATGAAAAAATGCATTCGGGTTTTATTCCTCCGCTGCTCTTATCGATGGATATGTTCATTCAAAAGTCGTATAACGGGAATTTAAAACTTCTCAAAAACGACATAAATTTTGTATGGATGCTTTACAATTCTTTGGGTGATGACATTAAAAGGTTGGGATACGGTAATGAATTTGTGAAATTTATGCCGTGGGGATACAAAATACTGGATTTAATCGAAGAGTTATTTGTGGAGATGACTGATACCAAAGATAAATATTATTATCCCAATGATTTGCCGGAACATATAGAGAAAATCATAATTGACATCGTAAACATTAAGAATAAATTCGGTGAGTTTATACGGGAAAAAGGGTATATAACACGTGGAATGATGTATGCTGATGTGGCTAAAAACGGAAACTTTGAATGGTTAGAGGGAAGAAACACAATATTTTCAGGTTTTTTTGCATTAACGAAAAGTGAAAAAACCGTTGTTCATAATCTCTTAAGAAATGAAAACGTTACGTATGTTGTCCAGCGGGAAAGGGAAAAGTGGAAACATTTCGAGAATACCGTTGATTTGTGGAAAGGGGATGATGAAATCGAATATACGGGAAATTCCCAAATAACGGAAAATGCGGAAATCGGAATTACAAGTGCTTTTGATGCACATTCTGAAATAGTGGGAATCGGTAATGTTATATCTAAAACGGAGGATAAGGAGGACATTGCAATAGTTCTCCCCGACTCGACGCAACTATTTCCCTTGCTCAACATCGTAATGGACGGAGTGAATGTTCCCTACAATATTACAATGGGATATCCTCTTTCAAGGAGTCCGCTTTATTCTCTCTTTAACATAATTTTACAATTGCAGGAAAATAAGGATTCGGAAAAATATTATTCTTCTGATTTCATTAAATTGCTGTTTCATCCGTATATCAAAAGCACTCATTATCGTGGAAACAAATTTTTTGTCAGGGTTCTCTTTGAAAATATGCGGAAGGAGATCACGGATAATAAATTGTACTTCATAGATTATGGGGACATAGATAAAACAATCAAAGGGGAATGGACCAGAAGGATGTTAATGCGGGAAGAGTTCCAAGAGTTTTCCATGGAAGATATAAAAAATGTTTTTGCAGAGGTTTTTGATATTTTCATTAATCCGTTTTCTGCCATTAAAACATTGTGGGATTTATCAGAAGCCGTGGAAACCGTTTTGAAATACGTACATGAAAAGTCGGATTTTGAGAATTATCTGTTAAATAAAAAATTCGTCTCAAAGTTGTTTGAGTTAATTGATTCGATAAAATCAGGTGAAATTGCCCGGGAGCAATTGAGTGTCGAAGCAATATTTAAAATATTTAAAAAGATGTGTGAACATGAAAATGTTCCCTTCATTGGCAGCCCGCTCAGACCGTTTCAGATTATGGGGTTGCTTGAAACTCGTAATTTAAGGCATAAAAGAGTGATTCTTGCAGATGTTAATGAAGGCATACTTCCCTCGGATGACATTAATGACCCGCTTATGCCGCATGGCCTCAGGAAGATTCTAAAGTTGCCCACTTATGAGTCGAGATTGGAAATTTACAGATACTATTTTAATCGAATACTAAAAACATCCGAATTTGTTGAGCTTCTCTATGTTAAAAATGCCGAGAAAGAGAGGAGCAGATTCATTGAGCAACTTTTATGGGAAGGGGAAAAGCGGGGCAATCAAATGGGAAAGCACGGGTATAAAATAAAAGAGATTAAGTTTGATATTGCCGTAAAAGAAAGTAAAACAAAGGCTATAAAGAAAGATGAAAAGATAATTGACCTGTTGCATTCCTTTGAATATTCGTATTCTTCCATAGATCTCTACATGCATTGCCCCTATCGTTTTTATCTGGAAAAAATTCAGAAGCTCAAAGAAGAAGAGGATGTTGAAGAGGAGTTTGATAATCGTGATATCGGTATTTTTATGCATAAAGCTCTTGAGTATCTTTTCAAGGATAAGGAATTTATCGATGTTTTGAAAAAGAATAAAGAGACAAAGGATATAAGACATTTTATAGCCATGTATATGGAGAGAGCTTTTAAAGAGACAATGGGTGAAAAGACAGGAGAAAAACTGATTTTATTCGAAACGGCGAATATGGCTGTTGAAAATTACATATTGAATTTCGCAAAGGTTGTCAATGAAAGATTTTCGGTAATATCAACCGAG
>WFRF01000131.1 GCA_015486655.1 Caldifarciminota bacterium
AAAGCCCCATTGACGCATTTGATTATGTTAGCAATTTCATTGAAAACTGGCTTAAAGATGACCTTATTTCTCCTGCCGTGGCGGCACACGCCCCTTATACATGCAGTGAAAAATTGCTTATAAAATCGAGAGAATTGGCGGATAAATATGATGTGGTTTTTAATATACATTTGTCTGAAACGGAAAATGAAGTTAATACCATATTGAAAGAAAAAGGTAAACGTCCCGCAGAGTATCTTAATGATATAGGCATTTTAAAGAAAAAAACGGTTCTTGCCCACTGTGTTCATATCAATGAATCCGAAGCCGTTTTAATAAAAGAAAGCGGCTCTTCCGTTGCCCACAATCCGCAAAGCAATATGAAACTCGCTTCGGGAATTGCGCCAATAAGCATGTATCGCTCCATGGGGATAAATATAACCCTGGGAACAGACGGTGCCTGCAGCAATAACAATCTTGACATAATAGAGGAGGCGAGAGAAGCCGCACTTCTTGCAAAGGTGTATGAAAAGGACCCCACAGCACTTGATGACGAATATTTAATGAGATGCCTTACCATAAACGGGGCAAAAGCTCTGGGAATCGAAAATAAAATCGGTAGTCTTGAGATTGGAAAGGATGCTGACATTGTGATAATTTCAACCGATGCCCCACATATGATACCGCTTTACAACCCTTATTCCCAGATTATCTACTCGGCGAACCAGTCCGATGTGAGAGATGTTATGATAAAGGGTAAATGGGTAATGAAAGATCGAAAAATTTTGACATTTAACGAAGGTGAATTGAAAGAAATCGGAGAAAAATGGGTAAGACGAATAAAAAAATGACCTTTTTCATAGAAAGTCTCGGGTGTTACAAGAATCTCGTTGACAGCGAAATTGTTGTTGACAATCTTATAAAATCAGGATTTAAAATGGTAAAAAGCCCGCAGGATGCGAATTTTTTGATTGTAAATACATGCGGATTTATTAACGATGCCAAAGAAGAATCCGTAGACACTATTCTAAATTTAGCATCGATAAAAGGCAACAAAAAACTAATTGTAACGGGATGCCTTTCCCAACGTTACGGAAAGGAATTAAAATCACTCATCCCTGAAATCGACATCCTTCTTGGAGCAAACCAATGGGACAAAATAACAGAACTTGTTAGAGAAGATAAAGACGATTATTCGCAGAATGAATTGTATCAATACAGTTATCCCATAGTAAAAAGGTATTTGGAGCCTCCTCATCTCGCATTTGTAAAGATATCGGAGGGATGCAGTAACAACTGTGCATTCTGCACAATTCCTTCGATAAGGGGGGCATATCGTTCAAGAAAAATGGAAATTATATCCGAGGAGGTAAAAAAGCTCGTAAGAAAAGGGGTTAAAGAGATCAATCTCATTTCACAAGACAGCTCTTTTTACGGTTTGGATTTATATAAAGAGAAGAAACTTTTTGATTTGCTCACAATTTTGGACAAGATCCCCGGTGATTACTGGATAAGGCTATTCTATCAAAACATAGATCTGTTCGATAACAGAATTGTAGGGCTCATAAAGGATTCCAATCACATTCTGCCATATTTCGACATTCCCGTTCAGCACTACTCCGACAGGATTATAAATCTCATGAACAGGGGCTCGAACAGTGAAAGGATAGATACCGTTTTCTCCATTATTCGAGAAACAATCCCCGATTCAATTATAAGAACGTCACTTATCGTAGGTTTCCCGGGAGAAACGAGAAAAGACTTCAATATGCTTACTCGTTTCCTTGCAAAGGATCATCCGGACAGAGTAGGAATCTTCACTTACAGCGATGAAGAGGGAACATCTGCATCTTTACTTCCCAATAAGGTTTCCGAACCCGCAAAGAAGAGAAGATTAAAGAAACTAATTGACATTGCCGCCGAGAATTCACTAAGCAGAAATCTGTCTCTCATTGGGAAAAAGTTAAGAGTTCTAATCGATTCCAGAGAGGGGGATATCTATATCGCCAGAAGCAAATACGATGCTTACGAAGTGGATGATTCGATAATTCTGGAGGAACAAAACCTCAAAATCGGGCAATTTTACGATATTATCATAACCGATGCGGGAGAATTCGACCTCTTCGGCAAGGTTGTGGGTTAATCCCCACTTTACATGGAATTAAAAATAATGAACCTTAAAGCCATCCCCTTTTGGGAAGAAAAGAAGTTTATACCAAAACTAACCGTTACTTTTGGTATAAATGGGCATAAATTGCATACCCTAAAAACAGCATTGCCACAAATAGGTACGTTTTCGGGGGTGTTCTAATAAGCAAGGCGTTCATAAATACCTTTGCAATAAATCCCATGATAAGAGCTATAAGAGAAATAACAATGGAGATTATTTCCAGAATCTTCATTTAAAACCTCCTACTTGAACC
>WFRF01000132.1 GCA_015486655.1 Caldifarciminota bacterium
CAATAATAGGCCGCCCAAACAAGTTGAGAGCAATAATACTTATTAGTCGGCCATTTATTAAGCCAATTAATGTTATAGGGATAACCGATTTTACTGTGCGCATAGTTTTGTGCCTCTATACATCTCGTATAATAAGCATTGACTCTGAGCAACACTCCTTCGTCATATCCATTAAAATATTCCGGTTCCTGCATTATTACTCCACTACCACGGTAAGAAGATATAATATAGGGATATAATACTGTACATCTCTGTGAATCTAAAGGCTTTTTCAGATAACCTATTCCCGCATGACGCCAGTACCCCTGTATTGCAAATTCATCATGAACTAATACAGGGTCTCCGTATTGCAGTTGACGCCTAAAATTAACTCCATTATGGTGATCGTTACGATAATTTCCATCTTCGATTTTCATTTCCAATGCCATTGAAAATATTTTACCGTCTCTCTCGGACGGTTGCCATCTCTCCGTATTTTTAAACTCTTTCCAAGGAACACATTCTTCCTTTTTCATACAAGCATTCTTCAATTCTTCAATTTTTTTGCGACTATAAAAATTCTCTTTTACAGGTCCATAATCGTCGGCACTTTCCCCTGTCGCGTTATATTGATAATTTAAAACATTATCTATATAACTGTCACCTTTTAATATTATTAAATGCCATCCTCTGTTTTCCAATATTTCTTCTCTTTCGCCCTTGGAAAGATTAAATATGAATTTCATATCCTTTAACGACAAAGTTTCCTTTTTTCCCAGACTCACAATATAACCGTCATCCAATGCCGAATTTGACAGAGAACCAATCTTGGCGTTCTTGGAATCCTGTTCCATAGGATTTTGACTACAACCGGAAAAAACAATTAAAATAAGAAATACAACTGTAAGTAAATAGGTGAGTGAGTGAGTGAGTGAGTGAGTGAGTGAGTGAATTTTTCATAATCTCCTCCTTTTTTGTTCTTGTTTATTATACAATTTCTTTGCCCCTGATGTCAAGAGAAAATTATCATATTATAGCAGATAGGTATAGACATATTAACCACACGATGAACAAAGCGACTGTGTCTCAATTAAGAAGTGTGACGTTAAAAATAAGGAGGCTTCACTTCAAGTAAGAAGTAGGAAGTGAGATGTGGAAAATAGGAAAAATATTTGATAATCTCTTCTGATTTAACTTATTAATCGCTACTTCTATCTTATTTCTAAATAAAGCTGCTCCACTTTTAAGGGGAGTTGTCCGGTTTTACCGAACTAAGGGGTTTTTAATAATGTCACCCGATAATTAAGTGAGAACTAAGAAGTTAGAAGTGAGATATAAGGAATAAAGGCTCATTGAGATGCTGAATCAAGTTCATCATGACCCTTCGTTAATATCTGTGAAATACACATAATTCTGTAAAGACATTATATGAAAAAATATTTTTATATAAAAAATTGCAAATATGTCTATACAACTCACCAAAAGTAAATTATCAGAAAAGCGAAAGGGATCATCGGGTGTAAACGGATTAAAATCTATAACTAATACGGGGCATAATGATTCCGACTAAACCGATTTGCCCCACATATAAAATATGTGGGGCAAATCCGTAATCCGTTGTAATAAGTATTTTATGGCGTTTGAATAGCTCCGAATGTAGTTGTTGTATCATTTGTTTTAATTGTATCCACAATAGAATCAAACGATGGATTTATTACATAAACATTACCTTTCCGATAAGAAGGAGCAAATAATCTATCCACTGATGCTGAATAACCGATGCACTCGGCTCCATCTGTCAATATATCGATGGATTTGATCAGTTTATCCGTATTAACATCAATTATATCTATTCTGCTTTTTCCGTTAATCGAGAAATCCATCAAATAACTAACATACAACTTATCATGAGCTAATGTAAGGTTCGATATGATTGCTCCGTGTTGCCCGATAACCGGTAAATAGATATTTTTAATCTCGGATAAACCGGAAAGAGAGAACACGGCTATTCGACTACTTCCTCCGACATAAAGCTTATCTTTGTAAATCAAAGCACAATGAGAACGGTATGCATATATGGAATAGGTTGGAATTCCCTCGGCGAAAACCTTTTTCCTTCTTTTTGAATACAATGCAAAAGACTCCGTTATTCCATTACTGAAAAAACTTTTCACATCCATAATCACCGTATCCCCGTTTGCCACGGCAAAATCAATCACAGCATCCTTAAATGCCGCTGTATCCACTACTTTCTTTGTATCCAAATTATAAATGTAATTATAGCAACTATCATTCGATGAATAAATAAGAGCCGAAGTTATTAATGCCAGATTATTACCGATAAAAAAGATATTCTCGGGAGCCCACCCTACTCTCGACTCCTCCACTTTCCCGGCAGCAGGATCAACGATTCTAAGAACATCGGAACCTTGTTTGGACATCTCTTTATCATATATAGTGATATAAAGTAAACCTTTATATTCAAGAAAATCATACGCATCTTCAAATTTGGTGTTATCCCTTCTCGCAACTTCCTCCTTTCCTATGACACTGTCTCCCTTTGTGTCTATTACCGTAATATAACCACTTGATTTACTCAATATATATCCTACATGAGGAGGAATGTTGAGTGGTTTTATATCTAATTTAAGTCCCCAATTAAAAAGACTGCAACCTGTTAATATAACTATAAGGGGAAACAAAATTATCTTCTTTATTTTACCAACTGTGCTGAACAACATATGTATCTCCATCATAAAATATATCGTCGGGACTCACCCAATTGTTATTCGGTGTTGCATCTATATCTATTCTCGGATTTGTCCAATAATAGGCCGCCCAAACAAGTTGAGAGCAATAATACTTATTAGTCGGCCATTTATTAAGCCAATTAATGTTATAGGGATAACCGATTTTACTGTGCGCATAGTTTTGTGCCTCTATACATCTCGTATAATAAGCATTGACTCTGAGCA
>WFRF01000133.1 GCA_015486655.1 Caldifarciminota bacterium
AAAGTTTATATTCTTTTTGTTTTTTGTTTTTTTATCATTTTATCTTAATGCTCTTTCCATAGGGGACAGCCTTGTCTTTAATGTTAAATATTCCTTTTTCGGCGGTAAGACAATGTGTAAAGTGGATTCGATAACAACTGTTAACGGAAGATCCGTTTACACCATAGGATATAACACGAATATATCATCGAAAATTCGTATAAAAGCCATCCTTTTTCTTGATACGCTTAGCCTAGTTCCCGTTGAAATATTGACTTGGAATAATACATTCGGAAAGAAAGCTCATGGGAAAGCGGTTTTCTATCAGGATCGCAATCTTGCAAAGTTTTATCAATGGAAAGGGGAGTCATTGGATTCAAATATATTCAGGAGGAAAGAAAAGATTCAGGATGTATTGACACTGCCGTTTTTCCTGATGTCTGTTCCGTTTGATTCCCTTGACGGGAAGGAATTCGGTTTACTGCAAGGGGAATTTAAATTAAAAATAATAGGGAAAGATACAATGCAAACAAAATTAAACGGAGAAAAATTAAATATACCTGTTATACATGTAAAATCTGTCCCCGACATTCTAGATGCATATATAAGTGACGATTCACTCCATCTGCCTATTATTGTAAATGCAAAACAGAGTTTTGGCAGAATGAAACTCACTCTGAGCGCTTATAAATTGAAATAGTATGAAAAAAACTATTTTATTTGTTGCAATGTTTGCAATATTCTTTGGGATTGCTGCAGCTGAGCCTAATTATTTTTTTTATTACGGTAAAAACCTGAGAAATGCACCGGCACTGGACACATACAATTATGATGCACTTAAATATGACATTAAAATAGATGTTGACTTTCAGAATGAGCTTATTTACGGTGAAAATAAGATTACCATTTTGAGTGAAGAGTTGCCTTTTGACAGTTTTTATATTGATTTTGCAGATGAAATGACCGTTGATTCTATCATTGGAGAATACGATTATTATTCCCACAGCGATAATAAGATAAAGATTTACCTTGATTCATCGTACATTACACCGGAAACCTTGTCATTTACCGTTTATTATCACGGTGATCCTTCCACAGTCTCGGATTCGGGATTATCCTTTTCTTACCATAATGGTACGAAAATCGTCTCAACGCTTTCGGAACCGACAGGTGCCAAATCGTGGCTGCCGTTAAAAGATGTTCCTTATGATAAAGTTTACAGTGAAATGTGTATAACGGTTCCGGATACATTTTTTGCCGTTTCAAACGGTATTCTGGACTCGATTAAATACGGTTCCGGTAAAGCTTCATTTTATTGGAGGGAAATACACCCCATAGCCCCCTATCTTATTTCATTCGCAGTTACAAATTACGCCAATTTCAGCGAGACATACCATTTTAATGACGGAGATTCCATGCCTCTTGTGTTTTATGTTTATCCTGAAGATTATTCGGATGCTCTGACAGATTTTTCCAATGTACATTACATGTTGGATTTTTTTAACAATTACTTCGGAAAGTATCCCTATAGTGATGAGAAATACGGAATGGCAGAATTCTCATGGCGCCCGAGTATGGAACATCAGACCCTTACAAGCATAAGTTACAGAATGATTACCGGAGATCATTGGTACGATTATGTCTATGCTCATGAACTTTCCCACCAATGGTGGGGGGATCTTGTCACTTGCGCGACATGGAAGGATATTTGGTTAAACGAAGGATTTGCTACATACAGTGATGCAATGTATCACCAGTATATGTATGGTGATTCCGTATTCCAAAAGAGGATGAGCGATTTTAAACACTACTATTTCATTGATGATTCAAGTGCCAGATATTCCGTATATGATCCTCTCTATATGTGGAGAGCAACCGTATATGAAAAGGGGGCATGGATCCTAAATATGTTGAGAGGAATTGTTAGCGATAGTGTTTTTAAGACGATATTAGGCGCTTACAGATCTAAGTATGAATTCTCCTCGGTCACATCGAATGATTTCATATCGGTTTGCGATTCCGTTTATGATAACAATCTAAACTGGTTTTTTGATGAATGGTTATTCAAAGCGGGGTACCCCGAGTATAGGCTCTCATTTGTTTCAAATCGGGACTCATCGGGAAATTTCATCACCAAAATTGCACTATCACAAGAGCAGGATACAACCGATAATACACCATATGTATTTAGAATGCCGATTAAATTAAAACTCTTGACAGACAGTAGCGATACATGTTTTGATTTTACCGATTCATTGAGAATCGACACGTTTATAATGCAAACACGAGACAGTGTTGTTGACATGGTTTTCGATCCGGATTCTTTAATATTAAAGACAGTTCAATATAAACCATGGGGGATCAGAGAAAAAAGGAGCACAGGTGAAGGAAACAGAATCAGCATAAAATACGGTTCGCATTGCATATATGTTTCCGGGGCGGGAAGGGAGTCTTCATATACTCTCACTGACATTTCCGGCAGACGCGTTATATCCGGTATTCTGAAAAATAAAATTTATACAAACAAATTAACGCAAGGCATATATTTATTGAGGCTTAGTGGATATAAAATAAACAGATACTTTAAGATTGTGGTGATTAAATGAAGGATGATAAAAAGAGATCGGAGAGAGAGAGGATAGGCTTGCTGGAAGGGTATGTTTCATCGGGAGGGAATTTTATTCTTTTTGTCCTGAAATTTATCTTCGGTTTAATTTCCCACAGTTATGCTCTGATAGTTGATTCAATACATTCGTTATCTGATGTTCTGACCTCTTTTGTTGTGATAGTGGGATTTAAGGTAGGGGCAAAACCGCCTGACAAAGAACACCCTTTCGGACATCAAAGGGCAGAGATTGTGTCAACGCTAATAATTGCAATTTTATTAATCGTTGTGGGGGTGGAATTTGCTCAATCCGGCATAAAAAAGATTATTACACCGGATAAAGTTAAGGTTAATACCCTTTTAATCGTAATTGTTTTAATTTCAATTCTTATAAAGGAGCTCATGGCAAGATATTCATTTATGTTGAGCAATAAAATAAAATCAAACACGTTAAAGGCGGATGCATGGCACCATAGAAGTGATGCCATATCCTCTGTTCTTGTACTTGTGGCAATAATCGGGGTTCATTACAATATAGGTTGGCTTGATGGGGCAATGGGGATTGTTATAGCGCTTTTTATCATATATGTAGGATTTAAAATACTTATAAAAGCAGCAGATAATTTAATAGGCAGTGCACCGTCTCAGGAAATAATAGACGAAATCAGAAAATTGATCAGTAGGTATGACGGGGTTAAGGGGGTGCACGATATCGTAATAAACAGTTACGGGGATTTTGCAATAGGGAGTGCTCATGTAGTGTTGCCGGCTTCCGTCTCTTTAATGGATGCACACGGGTTAATAGACACAATAGAGAGGGAGGTCAAAAATAAGATTAATGTTACCCTTTCCATTCATATCGATCCGGTGGATGAGAATAACTATCTTTACAAAAAAATTAAAGCATTTCTCGATATGTTGGTTACGGAGAAGAATTACATAAAGGAGATTCACGATATACATTTGGTTGAACACGGGGCAATTAAGAAATTGTATTTTGAAATGAAATACACGGGTGACGAGACTATAGCTGATGAGGTAAAGCATATAATATTAAACCGTTTTAATGAAATTGATGAGGTTGAAATTGAAAGGGAACCCCAATATACATACTAAGATAAAAAACGCAATTGAAAAATACACAGGGAAGGATCAACAGTTAAAGAGTTTATTGGGGAAGTTAAAGGATTTTGATAATGTATATATTGTCGGCGGATTTCTGAGAGACTTGATTTTAGGGGGCGGAAGCAAAGATATTGATTTTTTGTATGACGGAGATTTGCTCTTCTTTTTTAATGAATTAAAGAGTGAAATGAAATGCGAGTACAAGTACAACAGCAGGTTTATGACCGGTGTGTTGGAGTATGAAGGAAGAGATTTTGATTTTGCCACAACAAGGTGTGAAAAATACCCGAAACCGGGGGTATTACCGATTGTTAAGCATTGCCCCATTGAAAGTGATTTTAATAGGAGAGATTTTACAATAAATGCCCTTGTATGGGACATTAGGAATGAAAGACTTTTAGATCCGCTGAATGGAATAAATGACATATATTCCCGTATATTACGATTGACATATGTTGAAAGCTTCAAAGACGACCCCACAAGGATATTAAGGGGGATAAGATTTGCAGGAAAGTATTCTCTTAAGATAGACAGTAAAACAATAAAATGTTATAATGATGCTGTTAAAAAAGAGTATTTATTTAATATAAGTTCAGGAAGGATTAGGAGGGAGTTAGATTATATTTTCAGGGAAAGCTCTTTTAAAAATATTATAAAAATGGCTTATAATGCGGGTATTATTAAGTGTGGCAAAGATCGTTTTAATGATTTTATGGAAAAGATTAAGAGTATGGATATTAAAAATGAGTATCTTTTCAATAGAGATCTGGCAATCGCTTTTTGTAGGAAAGATTGCCTGCTGAAAAAAGCTTATCCCGGAGAACACAGGAGAATTATGGATATGCTCCGTAAAGATTTTAAAGATATTTATTCAATATTTAGAAATTACAGGGAAAGGGAATTTAGAATCTATTTGTTAGATAAAGGGTATACTATTCAGGGAACGGATGAGATTATGTATAAATTGAAAAAAATCAGCAAGATGAATCTATACGAATTGATAACAAAAAAGCATCCTGAAATTAAAGGTAACAAATTGAACAGAACTATAAGAAATATCGTTCAAACATATTTGAAAGGGGAATTTAAAGAATTAAACAATATAAAAGATTATATAGATAATATGGAGGTATAAAATGGAAAACCCGATTATGGAAAATGAAATAGTTCCATTAAGAGAGATAATACATAGATCGTCCGAGGAATACAAGGACAACATTGCACTCCAAATGAGAAGAGGGAAAGCCTTTTACAACATAACTTACGGAGAAATGTGGCAGAAAGTGAATGCCATAGCCAAAAGTTTGGTTAAAATAGGTGTTAAGAGGGGGGAGAAAATCGGTTTGATAGGACCTAATCGACCTGAATGGGCAATCAGCTACCTTGCAATAAATGCTGCAGGGGGTGTTGTTATTCCCATTGACAGTAAGTTGAAGGAAAAGGAAGTTTTAAATATAATCAAAATTTCGGGAATTAACAGAATTATTAGTGCAACGGACCATTTCTTTATGTTAAACGGGCTCAAAATAAATCAGAAGTTGAACCTCGAAATAATATCAATGGATGCCGATGAAGGGGTGCAAAACCTTGATGAATTAATCGGCATAGGGAAGAAATCAAGAATCGATATATGGAAGATACCGGTTAGGGTTGATGATGACCTTGCAATACTTTTTACATCGGGAACAACGGGTAAATCCAAAGGTGTGATACTTACCAACAGAAATGTTGTATATGACAGTCTTGCCTCGCTTCAGAGGTTACATATCTTTCCTGACGATGCATTTATTTCCATATTGCCTCTGCACCACACATTTGAAGCAACGGCAGGTTTTATCATTCCCCTTATTTGCGGGGCAAAAATAACGTATGCACGCAGCTTAAGACCCAATGAAATAATTGAAGATATAAGAGATGCGGGGACAACCGTAATGTTGGGAGTTCCGCTCCTGTTTGAAAAGATATACAACGGTTTAATGAACGGGATAAAAAAGCAGCCCTTGGGAGTAAAGGCATTTTTGTATTCTACAATCGGCGTTTCAACGGCAATAGAGAAGTTAACAAAGAGAAATGCAGGGAAAGTACTGTTTAAAAGTTTAAGAGAAAAAGCGGGGTTAAATTCTTTGAAAATAATGATCTCAGGAGGTGCGGCATTAAGACCTGACATAGCGTCTGGTTTCAGGATGCTCGGTTTTAATATGATGCAGGGATATGGCCTTACGGAGACTTCTCCCATAGCTAATTTGAATACAATGGAAGAGGGGAATATTACTTCTGTGGGGAAACCAATAGTAGGCATCGAGGAGAAGATTGTAAGACCCAATGAAGAAGGTGTGGGGGAAATATGCATAAAAGGTCCCATAGTTATGAAAGGTTACTATAAGGATGAAGAAATGACAAATAAAGTATTAAAAGACGGATGGTTCTATACGGGAGATATGGGTTATTTTGACGATAAGGGATATCTCTATATTGTGGGAAGAGAAAAGAACGTTATTGTTACAGAAGCAGGAAAGAATATATACCCCGAAGAAATCGAATATGAATTATTGAAAAGCCCTTACATCAAAGAGGTAGTGGTTAAAGGGTACAGGAATGAAAAGACGGGCAGGGAGGAGGTCCAAGCAATAGTTTATCCTGATATTGAAAAAATTTCTTTTTATGAGGGGAAGAAAGGAGCGGAAATAACCGGAGACACCCTGGAAGCAATGAAAAAGCTCATAAAAGACGAAGTATCAAGATTGACAAATAATTTAGCTTCATACAAAAGGGTTAAATCGGTACAGCTCAGGCTCGAGGAGTTTGAGAAAACCACTTCCAAAAAGATAAAAAGGTATGTTGTTAATAAAAAGTAGAGGTGAATTGTGAAAAGTAGCAGTGGAAGAGAAGAATTACTTAAAAGAGTAAAACCTTTCAGGGAAGTATTCCTTGCCTCCGTGAAAGAATATGGTTCTAAGACAGCTCTACAAATGAGAATAGACGGCAAGTTTGTAAAATACTCATATAATGATATTTATGAAAAAGCTTCAAATCTTGCCAAAATGTTTGTTAAAATGGGGATAAAAAAGGGTGATAAGATTAGTGTAATTTCAAAAAACAGGCCCGAATGGGCTATCAGTTACATAGCCGCTCATTTATCCGGTGCGGTAATTGTTCCCCTTGATCCGCTTTTAAAAGAGGGGGAGTTGCACAATATTATAAAAAAAGCAAAGGTAAAAATTGTTGTTTGTTCCGACAACTACATTTATATGATGAGTGGAATAAAGAGTAAAACAAAAACCCTTGAAAGAATAATTTCAATGGATTACGGGGAAGAGGTTGATATAAACACGCTTATAAAGGAAGGGGCTAAACTGGACATAGATATTTCTTCTATTCCCATAGATGTGGATGATCTTATGGTAATACTTTTCACATCGGGTACTACGGGGAAATCCAAAGGAGTAATGTTGAGCAATAAAAACATAATTTTTGATATTGTATCGGCATGTGAAGTAGTGAAGTTTACAAGCTCCGACATATTTATATCTATTTTACCTCTTCATCATGTTTTCGAAGCTACGGTGGGTTTCATAGGAGCGATATACAGGGGGTCGACTATAACATACGCCAGAAGTTACCGTCCCAATGAGATAATAGAAGATATAAAGGATTCGGGGGCAACAATTATGTTAGGAGTTCCTCTGCTTTTTGAGAAAATCGCACTTGGCATTTTAAATGCACTGGATAAGCAACCGGTAGGGATTAAAGTGGTGCTAAAATCTGCTTATGGTGCAGTTGGTTTTTTTAAAAATACAATCGGAACGAATTTCGGTGCAAAGGTATTTTCAAGCTTAAGAGAAAAATCAGGTTTAAACTCGCTCAGAATAATGATATCCGGCGGAGCCGCATTGAAACCCTGGGTTGCGGATACATTTGAAAGATTCGGTTTTCCGATATTGCAAGGTTACGGACTTTCCGAAGCAGCGCCGGTAACCAATGTAAATCCGCTTGAAAAACCGAAAAACAGATCCATTGGACCAGCGATGCCCGGAATAGAGATGAAGATTAACAATCCCAATCCGGAGGGGGTAGGTGAAATTATCGTAAGAGGTCCCAATGTAATGATTGGATACTATGAAGATGAAGAAGAAACAAAAAAGGTGCTTAAGGACGGATGGTTATATACAGGGGATTTAGGGGCAATTGACAGTGACGGCTATTTCTACGTTAGGGGAAGACAGAAAAATGTCATTGTTACAGAAGCGGGAAAGAATATATATCCGGAAGAGATTGAAGGGGAATTACTTAAGAGTCCCTACATTCAAGAGGTTGTTGTGATGTCAAAGAGAAACGAGAGAACAGGCAGAGAGGAAGTTCATGCAGTAATATATCCGGATCTTGAGAAAATTCCGTTTTATGAAGGTAAGGACGGTAAAGCAATAGCCGATGTTGCCATGGATGAGGTGGCAAAAATCGTCAGAGACGAAGTTAAAAAATTGACAGACAACCTTGCGTCTTATAAAAGGGTTAAATCCGTTACATTGCAGTTGAAAGAGTTTGAAAAAACAACAACTAAAAAGATTAAAAGACATGTATTTACATCTGAAAAAGATTAGATTTGTTTTTCTGCCGATTTTGTTATACTTGCTTTCCGGTTGTGTATATTATACATTTCAAGGTGGTTCTCTTTCAAAACTTAAAACTGTTGATGTGAAACCCGTTGTAAATAATACATTGCAATACGGACTTGAATCGACAGTGGAAAGTTCGCTTAAATCCGGATTCGTAAAGGACGGAAGATTATCGGTTACAAACGAAAAAGGTGATATTGAAGTTACTACCGTTGTAAAAGAATTTAAGAAAGATCCGTATGACTATAACAGTTCGGGAGATGTTAAAAATTACAAAATATCACTGTCCCTATACGTTAAAATCACAGGCAAGGGCTTGGAAAAACCGATTTATGACGGGAATATTTCAGATTGGTTAACCGAGAATGCAACAGGTTTTGACCTCGAGAAGGCAAAAACAGACATATCCGAAAAATTATCGGATGACATCATTGATAAGATTTTCAGCTATTGGTAAAATGGATTCCACTGTAAAGTTAAAAATAGACAAAATTATCTACAACGGGTATTCCATAGGTAGATATGAGGGAGTTACAATTTTTACAAGATGGGGCGTTCCAGGAGATGTCTGTATTGTAAAAATCAAAGAAAAAAAGAAAAATTACTACATCGGAGAGATAGTAGAGATAATAGAACACTCGTCACATAGAATAAACCCCGTTTGTCCCTATTACGAGAAATGCGGGGGGTGCCAATTACAGAATATTGACTATAAATATCAGCTTAAAATTAAGGAAAATTTTATAGGCGAGGCTTTAAGCAGATTTAAAACGACAAAGGATATTGAAGTAAAACCGATAATTCCATCACCAGTTCAACTCGGCTACAGGAACAAGGCTCAATTACCCGTAAAGAGCGGTCATATAGGATTTTACTTTATTAAGAGCAACAATATTGTTGACATAGATCACGGTTGTATAATCCAGGATGAATTGATTAATGAGAATATTCGCATTCTAAGCTCACTTGATAAATCATCGTTTAATGATATATCGCATATAATACTGAGAAGAGAAGAAAGAGGTGTTTATATTATAGTAGTTCTTCACAAAAACATTAATAACATACCGATATTAGGTGAATTAAAAAATATAACAGGAGTATATTTAAGTATAAGAAATAGACCCGGAAATAAAATTCTTGGCGAAGAATTTAAGCATTTCAGCGGTGAGAGATTCATGAATGTGAAATATTTTAATGAAGATTTTGAAGTGTACCCGTGGAGTTTTTTACAGGTAAACGACAAAATGGCAGAATCTCTATACAGGAATGCAATAGATTATCTTATGTTGGACGCGCATTCGACTGTTATGGACGGCTACAGCGGTGTAGGAATTTTGTCGATGTTAATGAGCAGGACGGCAAAGAAAGTTACGGCAATCGAATATGAACCCATGTCAATAGTTTCATTGGGAATGAACATACAGAAAAAGGGGATTGAAAACATAAGAATGTATCAAGGGGATATTGAGGAAGTGCTTAAAAAGAATAAAAGTATAAAATTTAACAGAGCGATAGTAGATCCACCTAAAAAAGGAATGAGTAAAGGGGTAATTGAAGAGATTTTGAAGAGAAAACCGGAGAGAATCGTTTATATATCCTGTAATCCTCAAACTTTGGCAAGGGATGTTGATTATATTATTAGAAAAGGGGAATATAAATGTTCGTTCATACAACCGTTTGATCTGTTTCCGCAGACATTTCACATGGAAAACATTGCCGTATTGGAAAGATAAGGTATGAAGACGGTGCAAACATAATATATACGAGTCTCTTGCAATCGATCATTCCGGACTTGATCCGGAATCTCACCAATGCCTTGAACTTTATTCAAGGTTACATTACTAAATTCCCCTCTATAGAGGGGTGTCGCGTAGCGACGGGGTGTTCTGAAATAAGTAAGAAGTGGGAACTAAGAACTGAGAACTAAGAAGTGAGAATTAAGAAGTAAGAAGTGGGAACTAAGAAGTAAGAAGTAAGAAGTTAAATATGGAATTGATTTTATTATAC
>WFRF01000134.1 GCA_015486655.1 Caldifarciminota bacterium
CTTAGCCCCAGAAAAGAACGATACTTGAAATCACCGTTTGAAATTTTATAAAAACAATAATTATCCGAAAACACTCCGAAGGATATCTGGTTTATATACGGTAACGTTATAAATGATATTCCCTTTCCAATGTTTCTGCCGGCAATTACATCAGTTCCGATTTCGAGTCTCTGAGGAATATCGTAATCGGGAAAACCTCCGTAATGCCTCTTATCGATAAACAGAGATGTTTTGCTGATTGAACCGCTTGCATAATAAAAGGAATATGTAAAATGGTTAATTATTCGTGCATTTACGGGCTTTGCGGCTTTTACATTGATACTCAACAAATTATAATCATCATTACAAAACAACCTTTTATCGGATAGCTTATCATTTATGCTAATTGATATATTATTCTTAAGCAAAACATCATCATTAAAAGTGTTTTTTCCCTTCCCCATATTCACACCTATTTCATAAAAACTTGTGTGCAATGTATCTTCCCGTCTGTAATTATAGGAGAAGGTCACCCCTGCATATTTGTCGATATTATTACTGAATATAACAGGGAGATCTATCATAAGCATGCCGTTTTCTTCAACAAAATAGGTGAAGCGACCGCTGTTGGGATAATAATTGGAAATATAGGGAATTCTCATATAACTTATATTTATGGTGGGGTAAAAACTGCTGTTCATGTAATTAAAGTATACAGTGGGGGTCGGATCAAAAATGTTACTGCCAACAAAACCGTAAAGTACGTTTTTAAGCAGCGGATCAGATATCATACCGGCAACAATCAACCGCGGATTCATATAATAATTATTGCCGTTAAAACCCGAATGATAAAAATCCAATACGGGGAGAGGTATAAATCCGATAACCTTCAGATTTTTCAACGAATTATATCTGCCTATTGCAATATCCTTTACATCGTTATATTCCGGAAGCGGATTGTTTTCATTTTTCGTAGTCAATTGTGTATCATAAATCGAACCGTTTACGCTTCTGTATTCAAGTGAGAATCCTCTCTTTCCGTGATAATCAATAAAAAACAGGGTATCCCCGTAGACATACGGTTGAAAATGCCCTGAAAATGCCTCTGTCTCACGATAATATTTCTTAGTATTTAAATTATACCTGTAAACTTCTGGTCTTCCCGAAAAATACCCCGTAAAATAAATAGTGCTGTCATCTGCGAAATAGGGATGTCGGCACTCCCCGGACGTCGAATAAATGCTGTCCGAGGTTTCACCGTTTCCATCCGTTATTTTTATATATCTTACACCTCTTATCTCTTCAAACGCAACTTTATTCCCATAACAGGAAGGAGTCACATCATATACGAAATTCCCGTTTGTTTTTATAAAACTTCTTTCTTTACCCGAATTCAAATCGTATGAGTAAAGCTCTCCCTTCCCATTGAAAAATTTAGTGTATAAAATAATACTGTCGTTTACAAATGCCGGATTTGTGGCTTTTTCGTATTGCGTAATACGAGTATAACTTTTATTTTTTATATTGAACAACATAATATCTTCAAGTATTGTTCCGTTTTTATCTCTAATCTTTTTAGAATATGTGATTTTATCGCCGTCGGGGGAAAGATCAAAATATGCCCCGACATTATCGTCAATTTTAATCTTCTTTCTTCCCGAAAAACAAACAAGCTCATTTGCAGGTATGTCAAGATCGTTAAAACCCGCATATACTTCTATGGAATCGTTCCTTTTAAACCCTTTCATATATTTAAAAGGAGTTTTTCTCATGTTATAAACAGGAAAGCTGTCCGATTTTAAATGTTCCCGCCGGGATAAAATCCACTTTTTAAAATCTCCGTAAGCGAGATGCCCCGTTGCAATAAGGTAATTTACGTGAAAAGGTAAAAACAACCCGAGTACAGATTGGGCTTTTAAGATACGCTTCAAATATGTGCTGTCTTTTTCCATCTCCATCCTGACAATACCATGTCCCTCTTCGTAATAATCTCTTCCGTCAATTAAGTCGTTTACGGCGGTCTGATCGAGAAAATTAAAATCAAGCAGAGTTTTATTTTTAATCCCTTCTCTGACAAACATCCTTCTGTTGCCATCTTCCGTCTCGGCACAATATTGAGCAATTCCCTCATAGAACCACTGCGGTATTGTTGTCATGGTAACAATTCTAAGGGGAGTCCAATTAAACAATGACAGCGCTTTATACGTTGCAATATGAGAAAATTCATGCCTGGCTACACGTCTCAACCAATCTATATTGCCCGTAGTTACAGTGTAGAATGGATGGGTGTATATATTTATTACATCCCCTATACTGTTTGCCATTCCGTTTGACATCATATCATAGTTATTCAGAACAACGGAAACGGGGCCTTTTGGCGCTCCCAAAACAAAATCAACGGAATCCTCAAAAGGAACAAGTATATCTAACACTCTTTGAGCTTCTATTGAATCATTTTGCGAATAAAATACGATAAAATCCCCTGACTTCAAATAACGCCATTTTATTTCCGGATGATTATACCTCGACAGATAACCAGCATATATGCTTACATTAAGAGTTAATGCAAGCAACGAAAAAAGTAATATATTTTTAAATTTCATATCAGAAATTTATTCCAAGAGTAATTCTATGGACATCACCTAAAATTACAAAAGGTGTATAGGTGTAATCCACGTTAAATTTCTTTGTTTTAAATCCTATTCCCATATCAAATCCGGCAAGAATATCTCCGCTTGAATCGTATTTTAAATTTCTGCTTGCCGAATATAAATATCCCATTCTAAGCAAAAGAGAACCGTTAACATTCCATTCAAATCCTGCGGACATATCAAATCCGTTCAATTTGTCATAGAAAAGATCAAGCATCAATATGTAAGAATCTTCAGCAAGCGCATATGACGAACTTAAACGATATTTTATATCTATGGGCACGCTTCCGTATCCCTTTGTGAGTTCTCCGCCTATATTGTCCACAAGGAAACCGAATCTAAGGTTTTTCAATCTGTAATTGACATCCAGACCTCCCACAACAAACATATTGGACATTGTATCTATACTGGAAAAACCGTATTTGAACAGAGCGGCAGCAGTAAGTGATTTTATAATTTCACGCGAATATGATATATTCAAAAGCAAATCCTGAGGGGTAAAATAGTATGTTACATTTCCATATTCATCGGTTCCCTCTATTTTGCCGTAATTACAGTATCTTAAAGCGGCACCCAAAACACCTATTTTCTCAAAACTCTGGTAGTATTCAAAACCGCCGATATTCACCGATTGGGGATATTTAATTAAAGACAGGGATATCCTCTTCCCGGTGAAATAGGCAAGAGCCGCAGGGTTTGTGGATATACCGTTTGAAGTCCCGAAATATGCCCCTCCTTCACCGCCGAAAGCTCCCTGAGCGGCCGTTGCGGGCATATCCAAAAGATAGTAAGGGGACAGTGACAATGGAATTAAGAACAAAGCGATTATTAATAATATATATACTTTTTTCATAAAATGCCTCCTAAATTTTAATAACAGATATACGGCTAAATGTCAAGGGAAACAGTTGATTATGAGCAGGAATGTATCAACATAAAGGCACTGTAAAATACGGGGGAAAGCCGATATAC
>WFRF01000135.1 GCA_015486655.1 Caldifarciminota bacterium
ATTACGGCGAGTTTAGGCTGGCAAGGGTGGATACAGCGAGCGGACACGATAACTATATTCTGGATTTATCCAATCAGCTCCCCGACAGTTCTTTAAGCGGCGGACTTGAAATTACTAACTCAGCGCCGCAATTCCCCGGAAAAATTATTGCATTGGCAGTCAATCAGCACGATGATCAAGTGCTATTTGTAGATATTACCGATGCTGAATATTTACTGCCAACGGAACTGGAGCTGACTGACGAATTCGCGGGATGGGGTGTGGGAATAGAAACACGGGGAATGATTGCATACTTACCTTATTTATATTCGATTGAAAACGGGAACTTATCTTTGTATGATATCGAAACCGACCCGGCGCATCCCGCTTATGTAAAAACCGATTCATCAATAGGTCATATGACCGGCGGCTGGGGCGGAAATAAAATATTTAAATACGGCGACAAAGCTTTTATTACGGTAACCGGACCTTACCCTTCGCATAAAAGTACGGATTTTACGACAGTCGAATCCTATTCCCTTTCCGACCCGGAAAATCCGGAATACTTAAATCGAGTTGACGTTAATCTACCTATCAGAGACGAGGCAATTTTTAATAATGATATTTATTTACTGCACGGATTGGCATCAAATATTCTGTCCGTTGTAAAATGGTATTCGGACGGAACGCTTCAATTGACTCATCAATATGAACTTTTCAGCGACACAGGCGAACCGGCTTATGCCGCGGACATCGCAATTGATTTAACCAATCATCTGATGTTTTTATCATATATTTACACTAGCTCCAGCGGTTATGAACACTCCGGTATTTGGGTTTATGATATTTCCGATGCGGATAATTTAGTCAAATTATATACAACAAGTACAAGCGGCGATACTCCAATGATAATGCAGATACTTCCGAATGAACGGCTTGCGGTTTTGCTGAATCACGACACAAATCCTCTTAAATGCCAATTACTATGCTATGATTATTCCGATTTAACATCCCTTTCCTTCTTGAACTTAATCAGTGTTTCCGATACCGGTATTGCTTATTATATGAAAAGTTTGAGAAGTAATCAATTAGCCGTCTCGCTGCAGAATGAAGGAATCAAAACATTTTATTGGGATGAAACTGTACAGGATTTTTTAATCGGACCTTCAATTGCGCTTGAGGAACCCGCTGATATTATTCATTACCTTGCGCCCTCTAATATTCCTCCAATGAAGGGTACGATAAACGCCCCGCTTACCGATAATTACGAATCCTACATGGCAGTAATTCGCGGTTACGCTTCATCTTTCGACCACATTGTTCACGGCAGCGAGAAAGTTGGAATAATAAAAGCCAAACAGCAACCACCTGCAGGTAAAGTTAATTTGACAGTGAATTTAAACCCGTCTAATGCCACAGCTCACGGTTGCTCCGTAATCCCTTCTGCCGGAGTACATCAATACAATAAAGGTGCCGGGGTTAATTTATATGCTAAAGCTAATGAAGCTGAAGGATGGTATTTTAATAAATGGACTGGCGATGCAAGCGGTACTAATTTAATTACACATATTACAATGGATAAAGATAAAAATGTTACTGCTAATTTTGTGGAGGTATTATTAACAATAAACGGTAAAAAAGAAGCAGCAGTTTATTGCCCAAATGAAATTGATAAAAACCCCAATGTTTTTAGTCTGCCGATAATTGTAACAGCGAGTGATGCAGATGACTGGGAATTGGAAAAAATAAGCCTAAAAACAAGAGGCTCAGGGGACGAACTGCAAGATATTGATAAAGTTGAAATTTTTCTTGGAAATTCTATAAGATACTCCGGAAATTTTTCTGTGGACAATGGGCAAATTAGTGCTACATTTAATCCTCCTATTTCAATTGGAGCAGGGGAAAGTGTAACATTAAATTTAATTTATACTTTCAAATTTAATTCTCATAATTATGCGTTTGATACAACAAAATCATTTTATCTTGAAACTTTTGCTGCTGTTGCAAAGCCTGTACATTATGATGCAGGTAAAATTGCAGGTAAAGCAGTACACGACTCATTAACTTTTGCTCGTATTAAAAATTTCTATGATATACCTTTTACCACTATTAAGGAAGCAGTGAAATCAAAATATACTGAGGATGGAGATACTTGCTATGTTTGTGCTGGTACTTACGAGGGAAATTTGTTTATTGGAACATTCGATAAATCCGTTACGATAAAATCAATTGAGGGCAAAGAAAAAACTATTATTAAACCGACTTCCAATATATCTCCCGCTGTATATTTATACAGTGACGGAGATGGTTGTCTCAGTTTTATTGGCTTTACTGTTGATGGTAGCTCATTTCCGGTTGAACCTGAATATGACGGGATTTTTAATCTTAATAGTAATGGAGGTAAAATTTTAGATAATACAATAAAAGGATTTTTTAATGGGATAGTTGCTTCGGGAACAAATAGGGAAATTGCGAATAATTTAATAGAAGATTGTAATGTTGGAGGTCATTTTGAATGTTGTAATGATTCTAAAATTTCTAATAATATTTTTCAAAATAATAGTGATAAATATGATATGATCATTTATCATTGTGAAAACACGGAAATTTCGGGCAATAAAAGCTTTAATACAAAATTCAATAATTCGTTAAGAATAAACGGAGAATACGTTAAATACTTAAATATAAATAATAACACTATTTTAGATTTAACATTAGAGGACGTTGATTCTTCCACAATTAAATACAATACTGCTGCCCAAAGGATTGAAATGAAAAGAGCAGACGGTTGCTTTATAAAATATAATTCGGTGGAAAATAATCCGGATTATGAAATTGA
This sequence comes from Caldifarciminota bacterium, assembly GCA_015486655.1. Lineage (GTDB taxonomy): Bacteria > Hydrothermota > 32-111 > QNBC01 > QNBC01 > QNBC01. The sequence goes on from WFRF01000135.1 coordinate 2,819, forward strand.
TGCTATCACCGTTACTAAAAAAGAAAAGGGTGGTTATAACTATATTGTTGATAATATTATCAAAAATAATAAAGGTTTTGGAATCTCGTGTAATGGGAAGGTTCTTATCAAGTATAATTATATTTATAGAAATGGGACATGGGGTTTTGGTGGGATTATGCTAAGCGATGGGCCAGGAACTGTAGCAAGTAATCATATATATCAAAACTGTTTATATGGAATTGCGCTTTATCATACAAAAAATATTTTAATAACGAACAATTATATCTCAGGACATGCACCGGGATCCGATTATGGAGCGGGTATATTCATTACGGGTTCATATAAAAACAAAATTTGGGATAACGTTATTAAAAAAAATGATACAGGTATAAAATTAGATAGTAGTTTTAACAATTCTATTTATAACAATACTATTTCTGATAATACCTCTACATCAACCGGAATACATATAAATAATAGTAGCCCTGATATTTTGGGTAATAATATTACTAATAACAACGGTAATGGTATCTTTTGTGAAAATAGCGCTAAGCCTACAATTAGTAGCAATAACATTATTGGTAATGGTTTATTTGGTTTAAATAATAGCGATGCAGGTTTAAATATAAACGCAAATAGTAACTTTTGGGGCAGTTCTTCAGGACCTGGTCAGCAAGATATTACGGGTAATGTTACGGCAAATCAATGGCTTTCCAAACAAGTATCCATTGTTGCCAATCCGCAAATTGATAGCGCTTTTGTATTAATCAACTCATCGGATTCAGTTGCTTTATATATCCAAAATCTTAAAACATATAATGATATCATAAAAATAACCGTATCCGATGATAAAGGATGGATGACACCGCTTACGGAGCATTCATTGACATTAAGTGACAGCACAGGTACGGAATTCTACTTGAAGTATATTATCCCAAATAATGCACAAACACAAGAAGTTTCGACTGTTAGTTATTCGGTTTATTCTACAAGCGATTCAAATACTGCTTCAGGTACATTTTATTTAAAAACTTATGCTCAAGTTCTTAACAGTCTTTATATTTTTACGGATTCACTTACTGTAATGTATGGTGATTCTGTTCGTTTTTTTGGTGTTGGATTTGATCAGCACGAGTATCCCGTACAGATAAACCCAAATTGGAGTGCAACCCACGGAATAATATCAAATACTGGTATGTTCTTTTCAGACAGCACAACGGGGGAGGGAATGATAACACTTTCGGACCAAACTTCAGGTATGAAGGCTTATGCACATTTTTATAATTCCGATCAAGCCGAAGTTCTAAACAAAATAACAATTGAACCGGATTCTGTTGTACTTAAATCTTTAAATGGATATCTTTTTACTGTAAAAGGATATAACCAATTTAATTACCCAAAAAATTTTGTTCAAGTTTGGAATTCTTCAGAAGGTACAATTAATAAAAATGGATTTTTTACCCCGGACTCTGTTAACAAAAAATATATTATAACCGTTTCCGATACTTCTGAAACATTATCCGATACGTCGATTGTTATTATTGAAGAACCGGAAGGAGTGGAAAAAATAGAGCTCCCGTCAGAATTTTCTTTATCGCAGAATTATCCTAATCCTTTCAATCCGACTACGACAATTAAATACGCTTTGAAAACCGCGTCTCACGTAAGATTGGAAGTATTTAATATTTTGGGACAAAGAGTAATGCTGCCTGTAAATAAAGTAATGCAAGCCGGAGCTTACGAAGCGGTGTTGAACTTATCTGCTTTTGCAAGCGGAGTTTATTTTTACAGACTCCAAGCCGGTAATTTTGTAAGCGTTAAAAAAATGATTTTGCTAAAATAATCAGGGGCAAGACAATGAAAAATACATTCACATTTTTAATCTTAGTCATATTTATCAGTATCAGCAGCATATCTGCGCAAGATTGGGATCCGATTGCACCGCCG
>WFRF01000136.1 GCA_015486655.1 Caldifarciminota bacterium
ATGATTTTGATTCCATTAACAATGTTGATTATATATGTCCGTTGCATTGCACATTTTTTGCCAACGAATTAAAACGTCTCTATCCTGAAAAGTATATAGCCGGCGGTGTTGGTAAAGTCATTGAAATTGAGGATCGAAATTGAAATAATTAATATATATATTATGCCACATTTCCATAAAATTAGAACAATATAAAAAGAATTGTTAATAAATTGTCATTCTGAACTTGTTTTAGAATCTCATTAATGCCTTGAATTTTATTCAAGATTACATTATTAAATTCCCCTGTGGCAAGAAGAGGGGTGAACTGGCGAATATCAGTACAGGGTGTTCTGAAATAAGTAAGAAGTGGGAACTAAGAAGTGAGAAATAAGAAGTTAGAACTGAGAAGTAAAAAGAGGGAACTGGAAACTAAGAAATTAAATCGGAAATGATTTTATATTATTCATTATATTTCTTACTTCTAATTTCCTACTTGATTACTTGCGACGTTGTCGCAATATGTCTATACCTACTTACTTAAATAAGTATTGTCAATATTGACAAATGTATATTCATTTAGTATAAATGATGTATGCTTTACGAATTGGAAATAGAACGCAACAAAAAGAAGTCGGTATGGTTAGTGGTTTTGATGATACTGTTTATGACCGTACTCGGCTATTTCATTGGATTAGCCGCTTTCAAAAAGGGAAGCGACGGATTGTATATTGCCCTTTTTGCCCTTATTTTTACAGGGGTGTGGGCTTTAATTTCGTTCTTTCAGGGAGATATGATTGTTCTCTTGTTGTCTCGGGCTAAAGAGATAAAGCACGACGATAATCCTCAACTGTTCAATGTTGTTGAAGAGATGTCCATAGCGGCAGGGATTCCAATGCCGAGAGTATTTGTCATAAATGATCCTTCGCCGAATGCATTTGCAACGGGCAGGGACCCCAACCATAGTGCCGTGTGTGTAACAACAGGGCTTTTGAATATGCTGAATCGCGACGAATTGCAAGGAGTCATCGGGCATGAAATGACACATATAAGAAACTATGATATAAGACTTTCGGTTCTGCTGGCCGTTTTAGTGGGTGCTATAGCCTTAATCAGTGATTACTTCTTAAGGTACATGTTCTTTTTCGGAGGAGGCAGAAGCAGAGACAGAGATGAAGGCGGAGGAGGACAGGGACAATTAATAATATTGATAATTACAATAGCGCTCGCAATATTGGCACCGATAATCGGGAAATTAATACAGCTTTCTATTTCGAGAAAAAGGGAGTATCTTGCCGACGCAGGTTCGGTTGAACTTACAAGAAATCCAATGGGACTTGCAAGTGCACTGGAGAAGATTGCATTTAGTGCAAAAGAGCATAAATTAAAAGTCGCAAACAGAGCAACGCAACATCTGTATATAGTTAATCCGCTGAAACCCGTTGAAAAGAAAGTATCAGGCTTATTCAGTACCCATCCTCCCATTGAAGAACGCATTAAGAAATTAAAAGAAATGGCAAATCTTTCAGCAGAATGAAATACTATTCCGATTCGGTTGAAAATACTTATAAAATAGCCAGCGATATATTGGACTTATACAAAGGTACGAAGATTCTACTTTTAAACGGAGAACTTGGTAGCGGAAAAACGACGTTTGTAAAAGGGTTTTTAAAGGGGTTGGGATGTAATGAGATTGTAACTAGCCCAACATTCACCATTGTTCAGGAATACGATTGCAGAGAGAAAATTTATCATATTGATCTTTATCGACTATCGGATTTGCATGAAGCGATTGATATAGGTATAGATGATTATTTAAACAGTGGTAGTTATGTTTTTATCGAATGGCCGAATGATATAGAAAAAATAATATACAGAGATTACCTAATAATCAACTTTAAATTAGAGAATATAAATAGCAGGATAATAGAGGTTAGACATATATCTTTAAAGAATAATAAGTTGTAGATTTTTAATTTGCCAAGAAAATGCTCTTGTTCTATTTTAAATCGGATTGAAAAAAATATCAAAAGATTATATCATATACTAACATGAAGATAGTAAGTTATAAGTTTGGAGAGATTATAATCGACGAAAAGAAATACGAGAATGATTTGATAATTTTCAAAGGAAAAATAATAGAGAAATGGTGGAGAAAAGAGGGACATTATTTAACTAAGAATGATATTGACAGATATGTGGGGAAAAACTGGTTAAAACTTGTTGATACGGTTATCATAGGAAATGGAGCCGATGGTTTAATGAGAGTAGATTCCTTATTGGTAGAGTTGGTTCAAAGGAACAAAATTGATTTGCTAATTGAAAATTCTAATATAGCATGTAAAAAATTTAACGATATGAAGGAGAAGGAAAAGATTCTGTTTTTAATTCATTTAACGTGTTAGGAGTAAATAATGAGGAAGATCTTTATTTGTAACAACATTTATGACTCGGAGAAAAGAGATTTTTTCAACGGTTTTGTCGTAGTAGATAATGACATTATATCGTTAGTTGAACATAAACCCTTTATAGAGAGAGATAATTTGGTTGGTGAAGTATATGAACTAAATAATAATTATTTAATTCCCGGGTTTGTTGATGCCCATGCACATCTTTTGCAAACGGAGGTAAGAAATAGCAGAATCGATTTACAAAGTTTAAAATCCAGAAAGGAAATTATTGAAAAGTTGAGAAATACAAAAGAGAGGATTATATTTGCCGAAAATTTTGATGAATCAAAAATCGATATGAATAGATTTTTGACACTTGATGAATTGGATGAGGTAAGCAATGAAAAACCTGTTATAGTCAGGAGAATATGTGGACATATAGCCTTTGTAAATTCTGTTGCAAGAGATATATTATTAAAGTATGACAGTAATATCGGTGTTGACGG
>WFRF01000137.1 GCA_015486655.1 Caldifarciminota bacterium
AAAGCATCCATACAAAATTTATGTCGTTTTTGAGAAGTTTTAAATTCCCGTTATACGACTTTTGAATGAACATATCCATCGATAAGAGCAGCGGAGGAATAAAACCCGAATGCATTTTTTCATAGAGATATTTTCTGACATAGAGGGCAGGCCTCTTTCCCGGAAAAACAATTATGTTATTGCTAAAATCCTTACTCTCATGTTCAACGGTAAGATCCGAAACATACTTTATTATATCTACACCGTAAGGAATTTCAATAATCTTACCCATCAACTACGATCCTCTTCTGCTCGTCAATATATATCAAAATACCTACACATTCTTTCCCATATATTTTCTTAAGAATGTCCATATATCTCCTGATCTGGGTTCTGTGTTTCTCGCTGTAAGCCTCACCCGTCTTGTAATCTATTACATACATTTTATCCTCTTTAAATACGAGTCTGTCCACCCTGTAAACGTCATCTTCCCCGGTAACAATCTCCTTTTCGTTATAGACCTTAACATTCCCCGTATAAAGTTCTTTCAGAAGAGAATCATTTAAAATGAAGTCAAAGAGCCGTTCAATGTTATCTTTGTCCAGTCCGTATTTGCTTGAGAGTTTTTCGATAAATGATTTCATGGATTTAACATCAATGGTTTCCACCTCTTCTAACATTGCATGGAATAATTCGCCTCTTGAAATTGCCTCTCTCCTTAAAGAATCAAAAATAACATCCTCCCCGTGGAATGTCAGATTATGATACCATCTTACATTCGTTTTCGGATGATAATTCTTTTCATTTTTTCCTAATTCTTCCTTTTTGTATTTTTTCTCGGGAATTTCCCCTGTTTTAATGGAACTGTCCTTGACATCCCCAAAAAAGAATTTATCCTCAAAATAACGTTTTTTCCCCTCTCTCATTGTATATATAAACATCATATCTTCAGCCCTCGTCATAGCCACATACAGCATATTAAATTTATCAATAAATGCCCGTGTCCTTTCTTGGGAATACAATGTTTCAAGTTTATTAGAAAATCGGGTATATTCTTTCTTTATTTTCAAAAATGTCACCCCTTCATCCGTTTGCTCTATATATGGTTTGCCTTTGTTCCTTGTCGAATTCTCAAAAATAGTGAAAGGCATTATAACAACAGGGAATGACAATCCTTTAGCCTTGTGAACAGTCATGATTTTTATTGCATCAATGTATTCCGGAATCAGAATGTCAAACTTTTCCTTTTCGTTTATATCTTCTTCACTTTCTTTCAGTTTTTCGAGAATTTCCTCAATGCTGAGTTCCCCCTTCTCCCCCATATCTTTTATTATTTCGAGAAATTTCATGAGATATGCTTCCGAACCTATAAAATTTTCCATTACATTAAAATGCTTTATTATTTCGGTTACTATGTCATAAAGGGGGAGATAATTCAAATACTGTATAAAGGGTTCTATTTCATTCTCCCATATTTCGGGACACTTATCCCTGAACAATTTTTGGATATTATTACTGTCTCTGTTATCAAAGGCAAAATTATATATATCATCCGCCCGGATGTCGGATTTCTTTGTAAAAATATCACCGGAAACAAAAGAGAAAAAGGAAAGCTTATCCATGGGATTGCTCAGGAATTTCAGAAACGAGACAATCTCGCTTATCAAATAATTCTCGTTTACCTTTGCCACTTTACTGAATATAACGTCATAACCCTTTTCCATTAAGATATTGGCAATATCCTCTCCGTCTTTATTCTTTCTTACGAGTATACATATATCCTTTTTGGAATATCCCCTGTCAAGAACGGATTTTATCGTTTCCGGTACCTTTTCGTTTAAAATCTCATCAACCTTATTGTAACGTTCAACACTCACATAACCGTGTTTTTCACTTTTAAAGGGTATCTGAACCGCATCCTTGTATGTTTCAATCACCGATTCAGGTGATACAAAATTCGTACTGCTATCCCCCGCAGAGAGAAATTCCTTTAAATGTTGCCCGCTAAAAACCTTATTGTTAAACTCCACTATTTCAACCGCACTACGATAATTTTTGTTGAGAATCGTCTCGTAACATTTAACCTTACCTTTGTTTTTTTCAAAGATCTCGGAGAATAGGGAAATATCTCCGCCTCTGAAACGATATATGGCTTGTTTGACATCCCCCACATAAAAGAGTGAACCGTTTTCGGCAATAACATTTTCAATAAGACTCTCTATGACATCCCACTGAACTCTGCTTGTGTCCTGAAACTCATCAACCATATAGTGATAATAGGTGGTCCCCAGTTTATAAAATATCTCGGGGACATAACCGGATTCCAGGGATTCCTTCAGACGTCTCGTCAAATCACTGAGAGATATAACGCCTTTTTTTCTGATATACTCGTTTATGTTTTCTTCTATTAATTCAAGAAATGCAACAAAACTCTCTGCTCTCAATATTGCCAATGTTTCAACATACTCCCCATAAGCATCGTTAATGTTTTCTATTAATTCGTCAAATAGATCTCCACATTTATCCATATCTTCCTTTTTTATCAAATATTCAATGTCAAATTTTTTAGTCTTTATGGAGAGATCTCCATTATTAATTATTTTATTAATTTTATTTTGAGCAGGAGTTTTAAATTCTATTTTCTCTTGTAATCTAATGTCATTGATATCTTTTGCAATGGCAATTATATTCCTTTTTATTCGATTTAAATCATCAAACCCGACATTGCTTCTCTTTATTTCAAATCCTCTTGTGAATTGAAGATCGATATAATGTTTTACTCCCTCTTTAATCAATTTTGCCGGTTGCCATGTAAATCTGTCATTCAATTCAATATCAAATCCAATAAAATTCGTTATT
>WFRF01000138.1 GCA_015486655.1 Caldifarciminota bacterium
CTTTAACCGATGCATTTATTATTGCCGGAAATAGTAAAATCAGAAGCAATTGCAGTTTCTTCATAGGAATATATTATAAAGAATAGGCACATTTCGTCAATAGTAAAAGTATCTTTGTAGTAGATAGGTACAGACATATTAACTACTTGGTTATTTAAAGAACTATGCTGCAAAATGTGATTGTGTAACAAGTAAAAAAATGGAAGCCCATATGGCTCTATAAACACCCCATCCTGACATTCGTCAGTCCACCCCTCTTGCCGAGGGGAATTTAATAATGTCATGCTGAACTTGTTTCAGAATCTCATTGAATACCTTGAACTTGCTTCAAGGTCACATTATCGAGTCCCCTCCAGTCCAAAACCCCTCAGTCCGGTAAAAACGGACAGCTCCCCTTAAAGTGGAGCAGCTATGTTCAGAAATAGATGGGGAATGGGAACCAAGAGGTTAAATATGTAATTGATTCTATTATATTCCCTTCATTTCATATTTCTAACTTTTTATTTCTTACTTCCTACTTGTGGCGTAGTCGCAGTATGTCTACACATATCTACTATTCCCGACAGCTTTGTTATTGACAACAAATTTATTACGTTTATAATATATTTTTGGAGGTTGCCTATGTTGAATTCACTTATTTATTCGGTTCCCGAAATTTATAAGAACAGTGAAAATTTACGCACTTTCTTAATCAAACATCCCGAGATTAAATTTATATCGATTGTCGGCATTGATTTCCTCGGAAACGACACGGATGAGAGAATACCCATCGAATACTTTATCGATAATATGGATGATATATTCAAAGGTGGGGTTCAAACAGACGGTTCATCTGTGCATTTACCCGAAATTTCCGCTTTAAACGATGCAAAAGTCGATTTTGTAATTGATTTTGATACGAACTGGTATATTGATTACAATTTCGACTACACTTTTAACAATAATTTACCTGTGGGTACTATCAGAATACCAGCATTTCTAAAACACAACGGAAAATTCTATTGCTCACGTTCGCTTCTAGCAAATACCATAAAGTTTACAAAACGAGAAATACTCAAAACAATCAAAAGTGATAAGGATTTCTTGAAAAACCTAAATATTAACGAGGAAGATATATCGGACATATCTTTCACTCTCGGAACGGAACTGGAATTTTGGGTGAGAACTCCGGCATCCAAGGTAACCGTGGACGAACTCGCAGTAAGCCAGATGCTCAAAGAATCTTATTGGAAACGTACAAGAGGAGATGTTCGTTCCGGGTTGGAAGAAATCTTGATTTTTCTTCAAAAATACGGATTTAAACCTGAAATGGGACATAAAGAGGTAGGCGGAATTAAAGGGAAAATTTCAAGAGACGGTACAATTGCCGATACAATGGAACAACTGGAAGTCGATTGGCATTACGACTCCGCTCAACAGGCGGCTGACAATGAGCTTTTTGTAAGAATTTTAATAAAGGAAATTTTCAGAAGAAGAGGTCTTGAAGTAACTTTCAATGCAAAACCCATTCCCGGAGTCGCCGGTTCTGGGGAACACATGCATACAGGGATGGCGTTAAAATTGAAAAACGGAGCCGTCATAAATCTTTTCGATTCGTATAACATATTAAACTATATGTCAAAATACGGCTATGGCGCTCTTATGGGTATCCTAAGAAACTGGGATTACGTTAACCCTTTCATTTCACATTCCAACAGCTCTTTGAAGCGTTTGAAACCGGGGTATGAGGCTCCTATCTGTCCTGTAGCTTCCATCGGAGATTCTCCCAATGAACCGTCCAGAAACAGAACCGTTTTGGTAGGACTCGTAAAGGGCAACTCCCCCCTATCCACACGATTTGAAATAAGAGCTGCAAATCCCCATACAAACACTTACATGGCGACTTCAGCCATACTTCTGGCAATGCTGGACGGTATTAAATATGCAAGGAACAAAAACCAGGATAAACTTCATAAGGAACTTACGAAAAAGTACGGGGAAGAATCCGAGTATCTTGAAAAAAACAGAGAATACGTTACAAATAAAAATATCTTCGAGGATTATTCAAGACACGAAAGAGAAAAACTATTCGGAAAATCACCTGTTACGGTATGGGACGTCATAAAAGTATTGAGAAAATCCGAACTGCCCGTGTATAAAAATACACCTATGAGTAAAGAGATAATCGGTTCTTTCTACACGAGCGCTTTGAATAAATGGTTGATAGAGATAAAGGAAAAGGAAATCCCCCTTATAAAA
>WFRF01000139.1 GCA_015486655.1 Caldifarciminota bacterium
CCCGATGTAAAATTAAACTCACCGTTTTCAACCAAAGCAATAAGATAGAGAGCTTCGGCTCCGGTTTTTTCTTTAAAAACCGCATGATAAATTTTACCGGATTCCATATATATGTAGCCGGTCCCTTCAGGGGAGGAAACCGTAAGTTCGCCCGTTTTTTGGTAGTAATTCAAAAAATACAAGGTTTCAGTAATATTCGTGTCGTCTAAAAACAGTTTAAATCCCATAAATCAACCCCTATCACTTTATCAAGGGTATCCATGTGTGGAATAAAAAGTACATTCTTCCTATTAAAAGTGAAATACGAGCCATAACCGTATAACCAAACGATGCACCGAAAGCTATCATAATGTATGTTATCCCGAGTTTAGCTGTTTTTCCCACAAAACCTCTATGTTCCTTTGAGAAGTAGAAATATGTAAGTGTGGCAATAACTCCCACAACTATTAAGAAATTATTAAGTGTAGCACCGTTCCATCCGTGTAAAGCAATCAATGTGCCTTTAATTTGAGGTACAAGAAGTCCCTGAATAGAGCCCGTTATACCGAGTCCCGTACCTATACCTACGGTAAATGCAATTGACCACCTCGAAAGCCACGCAATTTTCGGAAACCATCTTGTTAACATTATAATACCGAAAAATGCGGGAATTAAAAGTATCCATTGATTTTGCTGTGTTATGGGATCAATAAGCATTGGTTTGATTGTTAAGAAATACGTATAAATTAACATATACCCCGCAGATGTCCCCACATAGAGATGTTCAGCAAATTTATAAAACGGATTATCTTTGTATAAAAACGAGAAGATTGCAAGCGTTAAAAACGCTGCCATCCATATGCCGAATATTGTCCAAAAATTATGCATAATTAGCTCCTCTTCTTCTTTCTACTTATAAAGTATCCTATATTACCGATTAGTATAAAGAGAACAATCAGAACATGAACCCATGATTGAGCTGTCATACCCATTGTTGCATATGCAGGTCTTTTCATCAGCGTCTCATATTCAGCAGCTCCTTGCAACCCCCCCAACAAACCGATTATCTGATGTGCCTGAAGATAGGGATAAGCATCAGGGGCGGAAACAGCCGTCATACCGAGTATTATCTTTAGACCGAAACGGGCATTTGCATATTGGACATAAATATCTCCCATGCTTCCCGCTTCGAGAGCGACAAGAAGGGCAAAATTATCATAGTTATGTATGTCTTTCATCATTGGAAGCGAATCAAGAGGGGTCCCCTCATAATCCGATTCAAAATAATCTCTAATCTCTTTCCCGATACCCACAACCAGAGCAACACCACCAGGCCTGTAACCTATATTTACATAGTCTCTTCCGTATACTACCGTATCTTTCCCTTCGGCTTTCGCATCTTTATTGTATTGATTGGCTACTTCCTGCATTGTATTAATACTTAAAGGAAGTCCAAGGGGCCATTGAACAATCATAACGGGCTTAATCCCCTTTTCAAAACATTGATAGAGAAATGATTTATACATCGGCTGTAATTCCGGCATACTTGCAGGATCATAATCTACCGAAATCAGTATATTTGTACCTCTCGGGAGTGTGTCAACGGCATTAAATGCGCTTACTACAGGTGAACTGACAGGTATTTTCATGGTTACCTTTAACACAAGAGGTATTAAAACAGCAAGGGCTACGAGAAGGAATATAAATCTTCTGTCTATTTTTTCAAATCGTTCAAATATATTCATATTGCTATCCTCCTATGAAAGGTATGATCTCTCTATGCCGAGCATTATCCTCAGAGAAACCGCTATACCACCTAAAGCTATTCCGATAATAATACCTCTCTTTGCAGCCATTTGTGGAATTGCCATTATCCATTCCGCGACAGCGGGAAAGCTATGCCACATCTGATATCCTATGGGTACTCTTCCAAGCATAACAAGAACCGCCGTTATAAGCAGGAGTGTTGCATCGAGATTTCTCGCTCTGAATGCCCTGTATGCCGCAGAAGCGATAAAAAACGAGAGTAAGGCAAACATCGTCGACTGCAGAGGTAAAATCATGTAATTGTAAAGATATATAAAACTCGACTTTAAATTAAATGCCGAACCGAATCTTATACCTGCTATGGTCCCCGATAAAACAAGCAATGTAAATCCGATAATGAGGACCAAACTGTATCCCCATCCTTCTTTTTTTCTTTTTATTTTCACATAATGCATGTGAATCAAACTATCAACACCGAGCAACATCGTAAAACCGGCTATAATAGCATACCATTTCAAAGAAACATCCTGCATGGAACCGAAAGGAGCATGCGGTATAAAAAATGAAATGATTATTATAAGCGCCGTTAAAAATGTTATTGCAAGAGGAATTTCTCTACGCATATTACCTCCCAACTATCCTAAAGTAAACCAATCTTTAATTACATTAAATATTTTCATTATAGGAGCTATATTAAAAATATAACCTATACTTCCCAATATCACCATAAGGAGAATAAAAAAGAGGATTATCAATTTCCCGGCATCTTCTCCCTTTATTGTTCCTACCATATCGG
>WFRF01000140.1 GCA_015486655.1 Caldifarciminota bacterium
ACTTTTCATTTTTAAAAAATCTTCTCTATATCTACCTCTCGGATTAACTACGAATTTTCCGTCACTTAACAACATAATATCATGAATATCATAATTTACCATAAGCTCCATTCTCAAATTCTTGTCGGTAATAGAACGTATATCGGTTACCTTTGCTATTTTGTATTTATCCTGAATAAACTGTTGCTCGTTGTTGGAGATAAGCTCGAAAATCGAGTTTGAAGCTTCCTCTATAATCGTAGTTTTTGATATCACTTCATTAACAAACATCTTTTGAAGTGTATTTCTTATATTGCTGAAAAACATGTAGTTTAGAATAAGAAAAATAATTAATATTAAAAAAAATCCTATTTTTTTCATCTTTTTGGCGTTAGTTTCGCTATGGGTAATATCATTTCCTCAATGGAAATACCTCCATGCTGCATAGAACCGGCATAACTGGGACCGCTATAGTCCTTCGGTTTGAGATAGTTGTTTTTCAGAGCGAATATATACCTGTAATTAGGACCTTTGGAGGGCAGATGAAACGATTTCGGATCAAATAATGTAAGAGTGTTTTTCTTATCTCCGAATATACTAAAACCCTCGGCATATCTAAACTGAATGTTCGAGATTTTGCTGCCTTTAATTATTATATCATTTTTTACCGTTATTGCACCGTGATCTGATGTAACATAAATAATCGAATTCTCTTCGGAAATGATTCTGAAAAATTCGGGAAATTTTGAGTTCTCAAACCAATTTTTTACAATTTTTCTAAATGCCGTATCATTGGGCAGACTCTTCTTTGCCAAATCCGACTTGCCTCTGTAATGTATAAGCATATCCAAAAAATTAACTACAATCGCAACAAATCCGGGTTGGTTGTACTTTCCCATCCTGCCTGCAAAATTCAGATCCACAAGTTTAACATATTCAAAATTATTCCAATTCTTATAATCGAGCTTTCCCAAAAGGCTTTTCAAATTATCTTCTTCAAATCTGTTCTGGCGAATATCATTTTCATTCCAAATTGTTTCATACAGATCACTCATCTCATCGGGAAACTTACCGCTGAATATGGAATTTCTGGAGTATGATGTCAGTGTGGGAAGAATGGACATATAGTGCCCTTCCTTAACATTAAAATATTTCGAAATCATGGACTTAATAATCAGCCAGAGATCCAAACGCATGCAATCAAAAAGAATAAAATACACCTTCTTATCCGTATCAATGTCAATCTCTTTTCTGATTAGGTTATTCGATTTAACAACTTCATCATTCTCTATCAAATACTTGTAATTCCTCTTAATATAATTGATGAATTCCAAATTTAAGTTTTGAACCGTCGATTCATGAATGTTTCTTAATTCCAAATGTTCCGGTGAATCGAGAATTATATTCCATTTAGCAATCCATTCCGCTACGTTGTACCATCCCATTATATTTTCAATATTATTGATGTTCATTAATATATCCCTAGATTCTCTGCCGTAAGTCCTCTCAGTTGTCTCCATAACAATTTTATCTTTTTCGAGATATTTTTTGCATATTGCAAGCACCTGTTTGGGGTTAACAGGTTTGATAAGAATATCCTCAATTCTCTGAGCAAAAACCTCTTCCATAAAATTTTCATCATCTATTTTGGTCATTAAAACAATGGGAATCTCCTTCCCTGTTTTTCTAATCATTTCAATAAAACCCATACCATCAAGTCCCGGCATCATTTGGTCGAGAATTATCAAACCTATATTCTGTTCATCGATGATTGGAAAAGCATCTTCCGCATTGGCAATACCTATAACTTCAAATTTTCTGCTTTCCAGGAAACGTATAATAGACGTTAAACTTGCGATTTCATCATCAATCCATAATATTTTACTCATTATTTTCTCCTTCACAGTTCGATAACTCGATTCTAAATGTTGTACCTCTGTTTATACCGGTCTTTTTGACAAATATGTTTCCGCCGAAATAATCAATAATTATCCTCCTTGTAAGCGTAAGCCCCAAACCCCATCCGTATCTTTTCGTACTAAAACCCGGAGAAAAAATATTGGCAATAATATTTCTGCTAATTCCTCTGCCGTCGTCTGAAATCTCGATTACGGATTTCCCTTTATCGTTAAATAAATCAATTACTATTTTCGTTCCTCTCTTGGTCATGGCATCTATGGCATTCTTAACGATATTTTCTATGGCCCATCCAAACAGTTCATTATCTATCATACCGTATATGCTCTCATTTTTCGCTATTTTTACGGTATATCCTTTCCCTCTTTTGGGGGCTCTCTTATTAAAATAATCTGTAACTTTCTTAACCTCATCGTTCAGATTTGTGCATACGAGTTTCTGCGCTCTGCCGATTTTATTAAACCTATTTGCAATTATTTTCAGCTTGTTTACATCCTCTTTTATCAGATTAATGTCGGAATAATTCTCGAGTTTTCCGTTATTTTCCTCCAATAATTCAATCCACCCCATAAGAGCAGCCGTTGGTGTCCCGATCTGATGTGCCATTTCACGAGCTAAACCCATCCACAACTTACTGTTCTCATTTTCTTTTATAACTTTTATCCCCACAAAACCGAGAACCGATATTATCAGAATAACCAATAATTCAAACAAGGGAACGTATTTCATTATATAGACTTCTTTGGGATATCCGAAATATATCTTTTCAATTACTTCGCCTGTTACCGGTTCTTTTATCTCAACATGTTTATTCCCTTTGTTCAGTTTCTTCATAATAACCTTTAATTTCTTTAAAACATTGTTTTTTTCTCCACTCTTCAAAGCCTGATATGTAACATTTTCCGAGCTTACATTGATATTTTTCCATGAAACCGGAATCCCGTTTCCGTCGGTAATAATAACGGGGAAATCAATTTTACTTATTATTTCATCGAAAATTATTTCAGTGGCTTCATCCCTGTTATTTATGGTACTCGATATAAATCTCGCATATACTCTTGTCTTCAGCTTTGTGTTTTCTTCAAGAGAAGTGATTATCATTTGAATAAGTGAAATAAAAATAATCAACATTAACAGAAATACAACGAATATTGTTTTTTCAAGTTTTGAAAAATTGTTTAAATGTAACTTCATTTTATCCTTTTTTTATCTCTGTAAAGATCTTTATCCACCTTATCTATTAGTTTAAACATTTCCCCTTCATCAGTTGGAAATTCTTTAATACCTATGGAAAAATCCACATTTATTTTGTTGCCGTTATATTCGAATTGCACTGCCCTTATCTCATCCCTGAACCGTTTTATAATTAAATTTGCCTCTTCTTTATTCTTCTCCATGATTATAAAAAACTCATCTCCGCCGTATCTCGTCACTTTTGAAAAATCGCCCAAGGAGGAAATAAGTTTGCTGCTCAACCATTTTAACACTTCATCCCCTGCAAGATGTCCGTAGGAGTCGTTTATCTTTTTAAAATCATTCATATCAAGCATAACCAGTGAAAAGACAGTTTTATGGTTTCTATCTTTCCCGATCAATTCCGTTAAATAATTTTTTAAATACCTGTAATTATAGAGCCCTGTCATAGGATCCGTATTCGCCATAATATTTAATTCTTTATACAGGTGGGCATTTTCTATAGCACTGGAAAGGTGATGAACAATAATCTCGAGCAATTTTAAATCCTCTTCATCAAGGCTTTTTGCTCCTTCTTTTTCCACGTTTAGAACTCCCCACTTTTGATTGTGTACAACTATGGGAATAGCTATTTCCGAAACTACTTTGTTTCGGATGGTAATAAAATCAGTAACCTTACTTGAATCCTTTATCAAATATGAGCGTCCGTCAAGCCAGCTCCTCTTCGTTACACTGCTGTTGGTGGTTTTCAGCATTTCATTTATCATCCCTATCTCTTTTTCATTGTAATCACTGGCATAAAATACTTCGAGTGTATTGCCTGATTTCCTCAATATTACGACATTGAGATAAGCAAAATTATTTCGCAGCATAATGGTGAGGTTCTTAACCAGATCGTCTACATTCATAATTTTCGATATAAAACTCGTTATTTCATATGCCTTACTCAGTTTTTCCGTTGTGTCACTTCTTTTTTTGTAAAGAAAAGCATTCCTTACGGCAAGAGTAGCGAATTTTGCTATTATCTCCAATAACTCAAGGGTTTTTGAATCCGGAATTTTACCATCGACAGGCCCGTCAAGACTGATAGTCCCGATAAGTTTCTTTGTCCTGTCATATATCGGTATTAAAATTGTGTCTTCACTACGCCATATACTCCTGTCCTCATCTATATTACTCAAATTATTTTCGATTATCGCAGAATATTTTGCAGCTTCCGTCATATTTATATTTCTTATGAAATATATATAATTACTCAATTTATATTTTCTTTTTAAAAGATACTCTATGTTTACAATCGGTATCTTTGTCATTTTAAGCTGTTCGAACATATCATCCGAGATACCCGCTGCTGCCACTCTTTCAAGCATTTTATTATCACTTGAAAGCATGTTGACAAGAACCATTTTAAAGCCTATTTCTCTGCTGATAAAATGGGACAATGTGTTAAAGATTTCTTTTAAACTGAGTGTGGACATTAAACTGTTTGCTATATAATTAATAATATGTAATTTCTTTTCAAGATTATTTATATATGA
>WFRF01000141.1 GCA_015486655.1 Caldifarciminota bacterium
ACTTCATAAACTGATTCCATGTTAATAATCTATTACATTTTTTTGAAATTATCAAGGGGATTAAAAAAATGCCGAGAGCCGGACTTGAACCGGCACGGAGTTAACCTCCAGCGGATTTTAAGTCCGCTGCGTCTGCCAATTCCGCCATCCCGGCATGTTTTCTGGAGGCGGCAACCGGAGTCGAACCGATAAATAGCGGTTTTGCAGACCGCCGCCTTACCGTTTGGCTATGCCGCCACACCGCTATACCTCTTAGAGCGGGAGACGGGAGTCGAACCCGCGACGTTCACCTTGGCAAGGTGACGCTCTACCACTGAGCCACTCCCGCTGATTCCGAGTTATTATAATGGAATGTTCCGATTTTGTCAATATTATTTTGGCACTTGACAATATTGCAATATTGCAATATATTGCAACAACTATGATAGTAGAAGAGATTGCAAAAATCGTAAGAGGATAAAAGTTGTAAAGGAGGAATATATGGCTGAGAAATTAGCTGAAAAATTTGCAAAGTGGCATGGTATTGATAGAACAAAAATAGCATGGTACCCGGAAATAGACCCCGAAAAGTGTATAGGTTGTAAACTATGCTTTGTTTCATGCGGAAGAGGGGTATATGATTTTGACCTAAAAGAAAATATTGCTGTTGTTGCTCACAAATATCAATGCCTTGTGGGGTGTTCGACATGTGCTACGATTTGCCCGGCAGGAGCGATTTCATTTCCCGACAGAGCTCTTATACAGAAGATTGAAAAAGAGGAAAAGGTCTTAGTTAGAATACAAGAAATCGCAAAGAAGAAAAAGGCCAAAATTGATATTGAAAAAGCCAGAAAAGAAGCAATGGATATGCTGTCCAAGATGAAAACAAGTGTTAAATATGAAGTTGTCGGACATGTTTTTGAGAGTGCTTTAATGAAAAGTATTCGTGACGCCATAAAGGATTGTAAAGTGGATCTTGTTGATATCGCCGTGGAGTCTCCTTCCCTTAAAGGCTGTTGGGAACAAAAAGCTCCCTCATTGACGAAATTTACGGTTGTTTCCACAGAGATGGAAGATATAACAAAATGTACGGAAATAATCGATAAAATTATTAAAAAATCCGGAATGGTCCTTATCTCCAAAGAATAGAATTATGTTATTGAAAATTAAAGATTTGAGCTTTTTTAAAGGGAAAAAGGAGATACTTAAGGATATCAATTTATCGGTTGACCAAAATACAATTCATACGATTATTGGCGTTAACGGAACGGGCAAAACAACATTAGCCTCCATAATAATGGGGCTTGAAGGATATGAGGTAAAAAAAGGGAGTCTTATTTTTAATAACGAGGATATTACACAGCTATCGATAACAGAGAGGGCAAAGAGGGGAATAACATTGGGATGGCAGATTCCGGCAAATTTCGAAGGAATTTCAATTCACGATTATTTAAATATCAATAAGAATAAGCTCTCCCCTGAGAAATGTCTTGAATTTGTGGGATTAAGACCCCAATCGTACCTGAATAGATTGGTGAACCAGGAATTAAGCGGAGGAGAACGAAAAAAAGTCGAATTAGCTTCTATTCTGGCAATGAATCCGAAATTGGCTGTATTGGATGAGCCTGATTCCGGTATAGATATTAACTCACTAAAATATATTAAACGTTCGTTAACGGAACTAAAAAAAAGAGGAGCAACCATATTGATTATTTCCCACAATGAATTTATAGCGGATTTTAGCGATAAAATTTCATTGCTTTGCGGAGGAAGAATTGTGAAAGAAGGCAAAAATCGTGTGGTTCTGGATTATTTCAAGAATCATTGTGTATCATGTGATCATATCGGCATTATAAAAGAAGAGGAACTATGAATAACTACGATAATGAATTGCAACAATTAATAGATATGTACAAAGAGGGAAATGTTAAAAATGTCTTTGGAGACAGATTTGCAAATATTGTTATAAACGGAGATAAGGTAATTGGGATAAATGAAATTCAAGGGATTAATATCGTGGCAAGAAAAATAGAGGACGGTGTTTCTATAAAAATCAATATAGAAGATAATGTTACGATAAATAATCCGGTTCATCTTTGTTTCGGTATGACCCCGCGCGAAGGTAAACAGATTATTGAATCCCAATTTGTAATAGGAAGAAATGCGGATGTTCAATTTTTATCACATTGTATTTTCCCGAATGCCGAACATATAGAGCATATAATGAAGTCAAAAGTACATCTTCATCAGGGAGCTCGTATGCAGTATAGAGAGGAACACTACCATAGTGAAAGCGGCGGAATATTTGTGAAACCGGAGCTCAAAGCATTCCTTAATGAGAATAGTTCTTTGATTGAAGAGTTTAAATTATTGAAAGGAAGAGCAGGGAATGTAGATATAAAGTATAGTACAACACAAAACAAAAAAAGCAATTGTCAATTACTGGCTAAAATTTCAGGAAAAAAAGACGATAAAATTAAAATCAACGAACGGATTAATTTAAATGGCGAATATGCTTCGGGCATATCTAAAAGCAGAATTGTTCTTGTAGATAACGCCGAAGGAATCATAAACAGTAAAGTTATAGCCAGAAAAGCATACACAAGAGGGCATGTTGATTGTGAAGAAATCGTGGGAGGAAACGATGTTGTTGCGTCATCAATACCGCAAATAAAAGTAATGAATCCCCTTGCAAAAGTAACCCATGAAGCTTCCATAGGAAGAATTGATAAGAAAAAATTGGAAACCCTGATGGCAAGAGGACTTGAGGAGGAAAAAGCAATAGACATGATTATAAGCGGGTTGATGAAGTAATAATTAAAACAGGGAGCACTAAAGGAATTCTAAAAATACTTTTGAAAAGCAATATAAATAATCTAGGGAGGATTACATGAAAAAATACTCGGTAGTAGGTTATATAGGAAGATCAAATGTCGGACAAATGTCAGCTAAAATTGCAGGCGACTTAGATCGTAATTTTAAAAATATCAATATAAGATGTTTACCGGCTGTGAGCGGTAATGCCTCACCGGCACAGGATAAATTTCAAGAAGACGACGGAATAATAGTAATCAACGGGTGTAAATTGAAATGTCTGAGTAAGACATTGGAAAATGCGGGTTTAAAAGATAAAATAGTGAGGGAATTTACGCTGGATACGGATTTTGACATTGAAAAAACGCCCGGATTGGATTATGATGAAAAAACATATAAGGAATTGCTTGATAAAATAACATCGGAGTTAAGTGATATCGGTGCGTAATATGGGAGAATATCGTGTAAAGGTAATAAGGGCAAACGATAAAAAAGCTGTTGCCGATAGCCACGGTTTTTCACTGGAATTCAGTGTTAAGACGGGGGATTCGAGTAACGGGTTTAATGCCACCGAAGCTCTTTTATCCGCGTTTGGCACATGTTTAATGACAAATATAAATTCCCTTGCGGGAAAGATGCGAATTAATCTAAATAAAATGGAAATCGAAGTTATAGGAAAACGTATTGATTCACCACCCTCCATTGCAGAAATTTTCTTTAATATCGAAATTGACTGTGATGCCAAAAAGACACGAATAGAAAAACTAATCGATTTATCACTCCAATACGGAACCGTGACGAATACACTTCTTTCGGGAACAAATATAAAAATCGGAAAAATAAAAACCGGAAGATAGAATTACTTTAATATTTTCAGTTGCTCGTTAATGTTATGAACGATTAAATCATTTACACATTTAATATAATCAAGAATACAATGTAACTTCAGTGAATAGTAAACGACGTTGCCATTCTTTCTTGTGGATGTAATCCCCGCTTCTTTAAGTATTTTCAGGTGTCTTGATATTGTGGATTTATCGAGGGCTATTTTTTTTGTCAAATCGCAGAGGCAGTATTCCCTGTCTGTCAATTCATTGATAATGTAAAGACGTACGGGATTTGCCAATGCCCTGAATATCTTTGCCTGCTCTTTGTAAATAGAACTTTCGTCTTTCATAATATATGCTCTAAATATAAATGAAAGTTCATAAAAACTCAAGTGGAAATCAGAATAGTTGTTATTACAAGTGTGTTGTTGTGTAAAATAAGGACATTTTTTAATTCCCCTATGCACAAAACCCCTCAGTCCGGTAAAACCGGACAGCTCCCCTTAAAGTGGAGCAGCTTTTTTTAGAAATAATCGAGAATTGAGAAATGAAAGGTTAAATATGTAATTAAGCGTCACTACTTTCTATCTCTACCTCTCCAAGAGGATATTGTTTCTTATTCACTCGCTTCTCCTTTGACACTTCCTTTATTCCCATTAGGTGGTTAATGTGTCTGTACCTATCTGCTTATTTTTCAATTGACGGTAAGTGGTATAGACATAATTACTACTTTCATACATTGAAATTGACAGAAATATAAAATGAGAACACTGTAAATGTGATTGTTTATAATCGGTCATCCCGGACTTGATCCGTAATCTCACTCTGATGCTGAACCAAGTTCAGTATGACATTTGTCAATTCCCCTATGTAGAGGGGTACTGCGAAGCAGGGGGGTGTTTAAAGAGCCATAGGGGCTTCCATTTATTTTACACTTATTATTTCTAATTTGTTACTTGTTACGCAATTACATTTTGCAGCATAGTTCTTTAAATATCCAAGTGGTTAATGTGTGCGTACCATCTATCTATTTTTCAATTGACATAATAGCGTATTATATGTAATATAGATTTAACTGAAAGGAGCTTATGGTATGAATAAATTGGAACGTGTAATAGACCTCCTGAAGAAATTTAATGATCTTGGAAGTGCCGAGGATATATACAA
>WFRF01000142.1 GCA_015486655.1 Caldifarciminota bacterium
CCTGACAGACTTATTAGACCTACAGTAAAATCAATCACACAAAAAGGTACGAGTAAGATAATATTCATTTTTTCCGGTTCATATTCATCAAAAACAAGAAACGTTATTAATCTTCATCCCGCAGCCTCCATACCTAAACCCGTTTTTAGAAAAAATTTTATCAGAGAAATCCTCTTTACAACAAAAGATAGCTCCGAAGTCAAGGCATTAATAAAGGATCTCAATATCAAAGTAGTATATTTGAAAAGTTTCTCCCCTCTTTACCATGTAGGTGCAATGTTTGCCAGTAACTTCATAACCATTCTTCTCTTTGCCGCCGAAAACATTATAAAACCTTTTGTCAAAGACAGAGAGGACACCAAATCATTGCTCAATTCCTTTGCAAGAACGGGGCTTGATGCCTATTTTTCTCAACATAAACTGAGTGGTCCCGTTGCAAGAGGGGACATTTCCACAATAGACAAGCACAAGCAGGCTTTAAAAGGGAAAAAGGAAATTTCAATTTATAATTCCCTGATAAAATACGGAGTCCATCTGTTCAATGGAAAAAAATAGATTTTCTGCACATGTCATGTCCTACGGAACGGGAGTTGCCATTACCCGCCTTTTGGGATTGATCAGAGAGATTATCTACGCACAGTATTTCGGAGCAGGAATGCTCATGGATGTGTTCAGAGTGGCATTTAATATCCCCAATTTCCTCAGAGATTTGTTCTCAGAAGGCAGTATGAGTGCATCTTTCATACCCGTTTGCGCAGAGAAATATAAAAAAAACGGTGAAAAAGGTGCAGCCGAATTCACTTCCGAAGTTATAAACAACATTTTTATTGTAATTACAATAATTACCGGTTTACTGATTTTAATCGCACCTTTACTGGTCAGGATATTTGTCCCCGGTTTCTTAAAAGATTCTTATAAGTTCGGTCTCACTGTGACAACAATGCGGGTTATATTCCCGTTTTTGATATTTATTACAATGTCTTCAATACTTATGGGTTTTTTAAACATAAACAAGAAATTTTCCATAACGGGAATCTCCCCGTCCCTTTGGAATCTGTCAATAATAACGGCGGTTATGTTACTTACACCCGTTTTTAAAAAATATGAGACCCCTATAATATTTTCGGGCGCTTTGGGTGTAGTGTTGGGGGGGCTTCTGCAATTCGCATTCCAAATCCCTTTCGCCTATCGTTTAAAATTCAGATTCTCCACGAGAGTTAATTTCAATAATCCCGATTTCATTAAAATAATCAAACTATGGTTACCCATGGTTATCGGTGCCGCTTCATACGGTATTATGTTTCTCGTTAATAACTTCATAGCTTCCTTTTTAAAAACCGGAAGCATATCATCTCTGTCCTATGCTTTCAGACTACTGCAACTCCCTCTCGGTATTTTCGGTGTTTCCATTTTTACCGTATCCTTACCTCGAGCTTCACTGGAAAACGCCGAACAGAATAACGAGAAGGTCAGAATAACACTGATCAAATCACTACATCTTCTGTCTATTCTACTTCTCCCCTCCGCATTTTTCTTATTAGTCAACTCCTTTGATATTGTCAGGCTAATATACGAGCACGGTGCATTTAGGCGAGCTTCAACAATTCTGACTTCCGATATCCTGAAATTGTATGCAATCGGACTTTTTACAATCGGCGTTAATAAGGTTGTAACGGGGATTTACTATTCTTTCAAAGAATCCAAAATTCCCATGTTTTCAAGTCTCATAACCGTTTGTTTCAATATTATCGTCGCCTTGCTGTTATTGGGGCACCTCCATGTCAAAGCCCTGGCTCTTGCGCTCTCAATCGGTTCTTTTCTCAACTTTTCAATACTTACCCTTGTATTTTCAAAAAAATTCTTTGCTTTTCCTTTTAAGGAATTTTTCGCAAAGCTCTCTCCGTCCCTATGGGCGGGAATCTTATCAACAAGTGTATTTTTTATATATAAGAGATATATAGTACTACTTAACAATTCGACAAAAATAAACCAAACCATAAATATGATAATAGATATAGCGGTTTTTTCCGCTATCTACTTGATATTAATTGTTATTTTTGATAAGTATGTTCACGAACGTCTAACAAGGATGATAAAATGGAAAAAGATATAAAACGCTATATTGAAGCCATTCTTTTCGCTTCGGATTCCCCCGTTTCAATGAGCACTCTTAAAAAAGTGTTGGGAATAGATTCAATAGTAACAATTCGTAACGCCATCAATGAGTTAAATGAAGAATACACCGAGCATTCGTTTGAGATCAGACAGATTGCAAAGGGATATCGTTTATATACAAAGCCCGAATACGCTGAAGTTGTTCGTGCCATGAAAAAAGACAGAGATCTGCCGAATTTGTCCTCATCATCACTGGAAACATTGGCAATAATTGCATATAAGCAACCCATAACCAAAAATGAAATTGAACATATAAGGGGCGTCTCAAGTGACGGTGTACTTAAAACTCTCATAAACAGGGATTTGGTTAAAGTTTTAGGTAAATCTGATTTACCGGGAAAACCGATGTTATACGGGACAACAAATCATTTCCTTGAATATTTCGGTTTAAAAGATTTAGATGAAATTAAAACAATAGCTAAGGAGATCTGGGATGAATTCGAAAACGAAAAGATTTTTAATCAAGACTCATATAATAACGGAAAATGATAAACTCGATAACATTATAAAAAAATACGTCCTCCCTTATGCGGATAAAGATGACATTGTAGTTTTTAGCGAAAGTATCATAGCTATTCTCCAGGGAAGGGCAATCCCCGAAAATAAAATCAAAATCGGTTTTCTTGCAAGTTTTTTATGGAGCAAGGTGAGGAAAGTCCCCTACGGAGTCGGGTTAAGAAGTCCTGCTACAATGCAGTGTGCAATAAATGAAGTCGGAGGATTCCGAATTCTTATAGCTGCAATTATTGGAGGAATAACACGGTTTTTCGGCAGAAAAGGGGATTTTTACAGAATAGCCGGAAAGGATGCTGCAATGATAGATGCAGCTCATACGTCTCCCGTTTCTCCCTTCGATCAATATGTTATTATGGGGCCTAAAAATCCTCAAAGGGTAGTGGACGAACTGACGGAGAAATACAACTTGAAATTTGCCATTATGGATATAAACGATATCGGCGGCTCATGGGCTGTTGGTTTTTCATCCGGCATAAACAAAGAATGGCTTGAAGATTTAATGAGGGATAATCCTATGGGACAGGGGAAAGAATTGACTCCCATTTGTATAATAAAGAGTAAACTATATGGAA
Organism: Caldifarciminota bacterium; assembly: GCA_015486655.1. Lineage (GTDB taxonomy): Bacteria > Hydrothermota > 32-111 > QNBC01 > QNBC01 > QNBC01. The sequence continues at coordinate 3,264 of WFRF01000142.1, forward strand.
AAGATGAGATTAAACAAATTTCTTAGCCTTGCAGGTATCGATTCGAGAAGGAAAGCGGACGAAATAATAAAAGAGGGTAAGGTAACCGTAAACGGTAATCCGGTATCCAAACCGGGAACCGTTGTCGATCCCCATAAAGATATCGTTAAAGTAGGCAAAAGACAAATGATAGTCAAGAAATTCGAATATCTTATCCTTAATAAACCGAGAGGAATAATTTCTTCTCGCAAACTGGATTCCGGGAAGGGAACAATATACGATTTGATTCCCAAAAATTTAAAACATCTGAAACCCGTGGGCAGACTTGATATAAACACGGAAGGGCTAATAATAATGACAAATGACGGGGAATTGATAAACGCTCTCGCACATCCTAAAAAGGGTATCGAACGTGTTTACTCCATGTTGATAAACAAAAGGTTGTCTTTCAACGAGATAAAGCGTTTAAAAAGCGGAATCAGGTACGAGAACATTTTTTACAGGTTCAGTGATGTTTTCTTTACCAGGATTACACCTCACGGTTTTCTCTATATAGTAAAATTAAAAGAGGGCAAGAACAGAGAAATTAGGAACTCAATGAAAGCACTCGGAAAAAGGATAATATGGCTGAAACGCATATCCTTCGGTCCTATACAGTTGGGAGAATTAAAACCCGGTAATTATAGAACACTAACGTCATCGGAATTAAATTCTCTTAAAAAGCTAATAAACTAAAACTGAAAATCGAGTATAAAACATATGGAGGAATGCTCGAGAGCACTCCTCCATCAAGGGGGGAATTATGTTAGGGGAATTTAAATTAATATACCAAAATAATAATACATTGTCAACCCCAAGCGGCAATTTTATTTTATCGGCTTATAGTACATTTTCCCCGTCTATCATATACCGATATCTTCTTTAATTTTCAGTTCCTCTTTTAAACCTCTAAGTATTTTTTGTAAATTTTCATTAATAGGGATACCCTTTGTACTTCTCTCTTTAATCTTATCGCATTCCTTTTCTCCGGCAACGTAAATTCTATCATGCCCCGGTGCTTTTTTTGAATTTCTCAAAGTCCTTACAATTTCGCCTGTTGTCTTCTTAAAAATATCCACCGGGATAAAATTTTCAATATTAATCACCATAAAAAAGTGTCCCAAGCCGTAGGGAATTTTGTTCCCTTCTGCATCAAAACCCAAAAGAGCCTTCCCGAAGGGTCCTCCTGCAAATGCCGCTGACAATATCTCAACCATTACGGCAAGTCCGTATCCCTTATGCCCTCCTAACCTCTCTCCCGCTCCTCCCAGCGGTAAAAGAGCGGCTTTTCTTTTAACAAGATCTACGAGCAATCTTGATGTATCGGTATAAGGTTTTCCGTTCTCATCTATTGCCCATCCCTCGGGAGTTTCCTTTTCCTCCCTTTCCAGTTGTTCGATTTTCCCCCTCTGGCTAATTGAAGTAGCCCCATCGATACAAAACGGGCATTCTTCGTCTGTGGGTGCAGCCATACTTATGGGATTTGTCCCTATCATCGGTTCTACCCCGAATGTAGGGGCTATTGAAGGTCGTGCGTTTGTAAAAGCAAAACCCACCATATTCTCTTTTACTGCCATTAGCGGATAGTAACCATCTATTCCAAAATGCGTTGAGTTCGTTATAGCAGCGGAACCCATACCGTATTTCTTCGCTTTTTCAATTATTCTTTCCATAGCATGGTGAGAAACAACATGCCCCATACCATTACCGCCGTCTATTAGCAGTGTGGTAGGTGTTTCTTTTATTATTTTCCAATTCGTTACGGGAAGCTGTATCCCCGCCTTTATTCTGTCAATATACATCTTAAATCTACCTATACCATGAGAATCTATACCTCTCAGATCGGATGTAATCAAAACTTCGGAAGATATCTCGGCATCTTCGGGAGGGACTCCGACATTAACAAACCCCTCTTTCATAAAAGCTTTTAATTTCTTATGATTTACATATTTCATTTCCATGTCCACTCCTAACTAAAAGTTAATTGTTATAAGTTGCCTTAAAGAATATATTCGTTTATTCAGAGTTTTATCGTATGTTATTAGAGGTATAGGGTTAAATTTTACAACAATTTTCGAATCCGTAACATCCTTCATTGTTCTGTTTTTAATCCAGTTGTACATAATAAAAGTCGACACCATTCCTCCCACTGCCGTTCCTATCAGTTTATCATACCCGGAACTCGTATTTATGTTTAAAATTGCATCCACTGCCCCTCCCAGTAAATATCCTGAATACACCCCAAGATTAAACAGCATGCCGTCTTGAACCCTTATATGCCCTGATTTAAGAACACGATAACCCAAATAATAACCGGGAGCAAACATTCCGTATGAAACGGGGAAAATCGCTTTTATATTGTCTGTAAATGAACCCACCAAAAGTGTAACGGAACCCGATACGGAATTTGATAATCCATCAAGTAAAAGTATATCGCCAATCTTTATATCGCTGTATTTTTCGGCAATAAGATACGATGAAACCGCACCGACTGCAGTGGCACCGAGGAATGAACCTGCAACAATTCTACTGTCCACAGAAGTGTCTTGATAAACTACTGATGCAGTTAGGCTTATGTAACTTGTCTTCTGTAACACTTCATCATATACAAGTGCCTGCCCAGGAGTATATCTCTTGACCTTTGCCATCCAATAACCGCCTATATTTCCTGCCGCTGCCGTCAGTAAAGTCGTAAGCGGTTCAAATGTTCCCGAAATAAGGTAGTTGGTTGCCGCACCAATCCCGCCGAGATATAAATTTGAAGTTAACGAATGAATACATTCACCAAATGATATTTCATGATTGGATGTATAAATCATCGGAATTATTATACCGGCAGCGGTCATGACCGGAAAAGTCGCGACATTCAAAGAAGCGTTGTTTATCCCATACCTCGAATATGTCCCTAAAATTAAAAAAGCATACGCTTCACTGGAAAAGAATTCATATATTATAAAGGGGACTCTTGCTTCTCTAACAACGTTTTCTTTTAAATTTTTTGTTTTCATAATCAAAGCGAGATAAGTTTTCTCGGGGATATTTACTATCTTAATACGGTTGCCGGGATAATAACCGATTATATAGTGATTCCCCTCAAAATCGGTGAATAATCTTAAGTCGCTGGCTCCACTCAACTGAGATTCATATTTGGTACCGTGACTCTTTAGGTTCGTAATATTTACCTTAATTCCCTCTCCGAATATAGGTAAGGTAAGAAAAACCAATAAAAGAAACATAAGTAAATTTCTCATTTTCATTTTACACCTCCATCCTCTCCAAAGTTATTTTCATATTCCCTCTTCAACATCGCCATAATAATAAGATCAATATATTTACCCTCCTTATATGTATGTTCCTTTAATACTCCCTCCTTTCTGAAACCTAATTTTTGGTAAAGTTTTATTGCCCTTCGGTTTGTATCATATACCTCAAGGAACACTTTTCTTATTTTTCTCTCCCTAAAAAGATATTTCAGTAGTCTTTTCATAACTTCGTATCCAAAACCGACATTCTGTAGTTTGGTGGAAATCGCTATGGTAAACATTATCCTATTTGAAAATTTATCGAAGTCGTGCAATATAATTCCGCCGATTTTCTTTCCTTCATCAGCAACCTTAAAAAATTCGCACACTTTACAATTACTGTACTTGAGTTCAAAATTATTCGAGAAATAAGGTCTGTTTAAAGGTTCTAAAAAATCATCTTTAATAGCATCAAAGGATGATTTTATTAACTCAATCACTCTATTTATTCTTCCACTTTAAACTTATTTAATGTCTCCTTAAAATCCTCTGCAAGCTTATTGAGGTCTTCTGCGGATTTACTGACCTGTTCGGTGCTAATTGCCGATTGTTGTACAACAGTTGATATCTCCTTCATTGTCATAACTATCTGCTCGCTAGCGCTTCTCTGTTGGTCCGTACCGGTTCTTATCTCCTTACTTGATTTGTTGGTTTCACTTATTGTGCTGTATATTTCATTGAGATTGTTGTTAACACTGTTAGTCAACTCCACACCCACTTTTACCCTTTTTAATTCCTCTTCTGTGGACATTATCGAGGCATTGATGGAACTTCTTATCTCCTTTATTAACTCCGTTATCTCACCTGCGGACTGGGATACATTTTCTGCAAGATTTCTTATCTCTTCGGCAACGACACTGAATCGTTTCCCGGCTTCACCGGCTCCGGCAGCTTCAATTGATGCATTCAGGGACAAGAGTTTTGTTTGAGAGGCAATTTCATTGATAAATTTTGCCACTTCGTCTATCTTTTCCGATTTATGGCCAAGCTCCAGAATCCTCTTTGAAGTACTTTCCGC
>WFRF01000143.1 GCA_015486655.1 Caldifarciminota bacterium
AAATTGCCGATTACCTTTGCTTCGGGAATATCAATCATATTGGAAGTGCTTATATACTCGGCATTCAAAGAAATTGCAATTACAACAAACAATAAGAACAGACCAAATCGTTTCATGATTCATCTCCTTTTGATATTTATTTTATTATACACAAAAGAGTATTTTTTGCAATAACTTTTTATTGCCTGATATTTATCGTGAACTCAGAAATTGGGAAAATGTTGCCGGACTCCAATGATTGACAAATTCCCCTCTACAGAGGGGAATTTAATAGTGTCAAGATTCTGCCCTCAATGTCGGTAAGTGGTATATACATATTAACCACTTTTGTTTATTGAAATTGGTAGAGATATAGCATGAGAACGTTGTAAATGGGGTTGTTTACAATCGGTCATTCCGGACTTGATCCGGAATCTCACTTTGATGCTGAACCAAGTTCAGCATCCCATATAAATTCCCCTCGGGAAGAGGGGTGGACTGACGAATGTCAGGACGGGGTGTTCTGAAATAAGTAAGAAGTGAGAACTGGGAAGTAAGAAGTTATCGGGTGACATTATTCAAAACCCCTCAGTCCGGTAAAACCGGACAGCTCCCCTTAAAGAGGAGCAGCTATTTTTAGAAATAATTATGGACTTGTAATTGAGAAGTGAAAAGTTAAGTATGTAATTAATTATCATTGCTGACTACTTATAACTTCCTACTTGAGAAGGAGTCTCATTAATTGCAGTATAGTTCTTTAAATAACCGAGTGGTTAATATGTCTGTACCTATCTACTCTGTCCTCAATGTCTACCTTGACAAAATTCATCAATATGTTATATATTAGCCATGGTAGAGGGGAGTAATTTAAGAATTAAAGCTAAGCATAATTATAAAGTGGCGGATTATTCGGAACGTAGAAGATTTTTCGAAGTAGCGATAAGTAGGTATTATTATTATCTTTATCAGAATATTATAGACTATATAAATATGAATAGTGTAGAAAATATGATTACTTCAGGCCAAGGCTCACATTATAAAACTCTGGACGTGTTTATTAAGTATGTTTCAAGTAAAAAGAATTTAGACGGTGAAAACTTACAGATAATTTCTATGCTGCAAAAACTCAGAAAAGCCAGACATTCGGCGGATTATTCAGATCAAATTTGGAGTAGAGAAATATTTGAGAAGGATTTTAAAGAAGTGTTCACGATGGTTGATAATCTTATAAGAGAGGAATTGCAGTTATGGTAAAAGGAGAAAAAGTGAGACCAACAGTTGAGAATGTTGTGAGGATCATATCGGATAAATATCCGTATTTATATGTTGATTATAAATATCATAAGGACATAGATGTATATGAAATATGGTATAACGAGGAAGAGTTGCGCCATGATAGAGAATTCAATAGGTTTTTGGGAGGATTAATTAAGAAATATTTTCATTCCAAAGATATTTATAATGTTTTTATTGATTATAGTTACAGTTATTCGAAAAAATTGAATTTGTATCAACCGGAGATCAATAATAATTATGAATATAAAGTTAGTGTGAGCAGTTTAATGCCACAAGCCGCATAAGGGGAAGGAAATGAAAAACAGCGAATTTCAGTTATTGTCTCAGCGTTTAACAAAAACGGAGTTTAAAGTAAATAGAAAGTTTAGAAATAATGAGAATAAGAAAATAGTATTAGAAATTTCATCTAATACAAAAGTAACTAAAATAAAAGATAAAAATCAAGCGATAGTAGTATTTGAACTGGATGTTTTTGATAAAAAAGAATTAAAAAAATATCCGTTTTATATACATCTGGAAATTGAAGGACTGTTTTCATGGGGAGAAGATACAAAAATTATTGAAAGTTATTTAAATGTAAATGCACCCGCCGTTTTAATGTCATATTTAAGAAGTATAGTCACACAATTAACGGTATTTGCCGGATATCCTCCTCTTATCTTGCCACTGATCGATTTCACAAAGAATTAATCATTCCCTATAAATATCTCTCACTTCCTACTTGCGACGTAGTCGCAGTGTTGTCATTCCGGACTTGATCCGGAATCTCATTGAGACCCTGAACTAAATTCAGGGTGACATCTTCTATTTACTTGCCGACAAAGTCGGCTTATTGCTACACATTCGTAGAATTGTCATTCTGAACTTGTTTCAGAATCTCATTAACGCCTTGAACTCGATTCAAGGCTTCATTATTAATTCCCCTCTATAGAGGGGTACTGCGAAGCAGGGAGGTGTTAAAAGAGCCATACCTGCCTCCCTTGCAAATAGCTGCTCCTCTTTTAGGGGAGCTGTCCGGTATTCCGGACTGAGGGGTATTCTAAAGTAAGTAGGAAGTAAGAAGTAGGAACTAAGAACTGAGAAGTAAGAAGTGGGAAGTAAGATGTGAGAAGTAGGAAGTTGTAAGGGTTAAAATAATCTTGCAAAACGGAGGAGATTATTGTATACTAAATTAGTCTAAATGGAGGTGTAAAATGAAACAATTTGCAATTG
>WFRF01000144.1 GCA_015486655.1 Caldifarciminota bacterium
GACCTTCTCGTTATTCAAAAAAAACATCATTTAAACATTAGTTGGAAAACGGCAGACGAAATAAGGCAAATTGTCCCCGGTATAAATCCCGAAGGTCTGAGGGGAGGGACATTTTCTCCCGATGACGGCAGTGCTTCCCCTATGTTGGCGAATTTTTCCATGTACAGAAGATCATTGGAATACGGTGCCGAGTACAGATTTCGGGAAGAGGTCGAATCAATAATCATTGAAAATGATAAAGTTAAAGGGGTAAAAACAGATAAAGATATGTATTATGCCCCCGTCATAGTAAATGCTTCCGGTGCATACGGAAAAGAAATTGCAAAAATGGTCGGAATAGATGTACCTGTGGAGCCTGAATCGCACGAAGCGGGGATTACAGAGGCGTACGAACATTTCCTGGATCCCATGGTCGTGGACATAAGACCGGCAAAAGGTTCTCACAACTACTATTTTTATCAACATAAAACCGGGCAGATTATATTCTGTATAACCCCCGATCCCAACTATCCCGGGCACAACAGAGAATCTACATCTTCATTTCTCCCGCTTATATCGAAGAGGTTGATAAATTTAATGCCCCGACTAAAAAATGCCAGAGTGAGAAGAATATGGAGAGGACTTTATCCTATGACACCGGACGGGTTTCCCATTGTAGGGAAGGTCAGAGAGTTGGAAGGTTATATAAATGCCGTCGGTATGTGCGGACAGGGTTTTATGCTCGGACCCGGACTCGGGTATTATCTTTCGAAATTCATTGAGGGAGAATTACACGAACAGGATCGGGATATTTTCGAACAATTGACCTTATACAGGCAATTTGTAGGAGATGAAGCATTAAAATAGAGGAAAAAGGAGGGAGAAACGGCAAGTTTCTCCCTTTTTAATATAAATGCCTGAGATTTTAGGAATAATATCAGACAATCCGGTTTTAATAGAGGATTTTGTTTCTTCCTGCGAAAATCCAGTAATAAATTTTAATAATATTGCCATATCAATTGAAGACGGAAAGGTAGGGACTTATTTTTCGGATAAGAGTGAAAATCAATTGTGGATTGCAATGGGTGTGGGAATTGAAAAGGAGAGCGGCTCATTTAAAATCATGGATAAAAATGATTGGCAATATGTTTCAGTGACAAATAATTTGCCGAAATACGGTCATTTTGTATTTATAAAATGGGACGGTAAGAATCTTGAGATTGCAAATGACCCCTTTGGGATACGAGATCTATTTTATTTCAAGGAAAACGATAAAATTCTATTTTCAACAAAAATCGATTATCTCATAAAGTACAAGAGAAATCCTTCAATTAATATGGAAGGGATTGCAACGGATTTTATTTTAGGCGAGCGACTGAATTATAAATCGGAAATAAAAGGCATTGAGAGATTAGGACCTGATTCTATGGCTGTTTTTACCGGTAATTCCGTTGAGGTTACAAGAAACGAATCTCTAATAAACCGTGAAAATGGATACGAACAGGAGATTAACGATTATTTTGAAAAAATAGTATCGGTAGAATCGGATAAAATGGTCTCTCTCGGGCTTTCCGGCGGTGTTGATTCGCGCATTTTGCTGGCATTTCTACTTTCTCAAAATATAGAATTTGTAACACATTCTTTTGGTTACAACAATGACAATGACATACTCATGGCAAACAGTTTATCAAAATCAATCGGTTTTAAGCATAATGTATTTACTGATTTTGATAAAAGCACAATAGTCGAAAAAGTTGAAGAGTTTCTCTCATATAACCCTTTCAATATAGGGTTTAACCGCGCGCCTTTTTATTCTTTTTATAAAGAATTGGGGTTAGGTCATGTAGTCATTGACGGTGCATTCGGTGAATTTTCAAGAAGAGATTATTACAAGAAGATAAGATTTATGGAAAGAATCGGAAAGCTAACGGATTCATCCGTTTTCAACTTGCTAAAAGTGGGAATACCTCCGATTTTTACCGGGGACATCATTGAAGAAATGAATAGATTTTCCCGACAGCAAGTAACGGAAATATTTGACTATTATTTAAATAAGTATAAAAGTTTGATTGGATTTGACGACTTTCTTGCTCTCAGATTTCATTTTCCTAATAAAATGGGACGTGATCAAGCGAGGATAGACAAGTACTGTCAGTCGTTTATGCCTTTTGCCCAAGCGGAGCCCGTAAATTTATTTTTATTCCCGAAACGAAAAAAGTTGGATGAAGGTGTAATAAAAAAACTATATAAGCCGCTATCCCGATTCCCGTTTGTAAAGAACGGGAGATTATACCCTTTTGATAAAAATATGAGAACAATTGTCAAAATAAAAGAAAGAATATTCAAGAAAAAGAAAGTTAATAATATTAATGACAGTATCTATAATACGGATGAATTTAAAAATTATATTTTGGATATTGTTCATTCGTCAAAATTCAGAAAAAGTAGTATTTTAAA
>WFRF01000145.1 GCA_015486655.1 Caldifarciminota bacterium
ATCTGATTGGCAGTGTTTTTAACGGTAATCAAGCAAATATCATTGGGATTGTCAATGATATTTATAATAAAGGATATAATCTTAATATATTTTTACAGCAACTCATAAAATATTACAGGGCTATACTTCTTCTTAATTCCGGACTTACCGTTCATGATTTTTCCGATGAGATTGTAAATCGTTTGAAAAATTTTAACGGATACTCGGAAATTACACTGATTGCCATAATAAATACACTATTCGAAATGCTGGAGTCTTTGAAATACTCACATATTCCACAGATTTATATTGAGATGAAACTCATTTATATTTCAAAAATCGACAAATTTATTGACATTGACACATACCTCACTACTAACAATGTTAAAACAACAACTAATAGAGTAGCCAATAAAAAGATGTCCCCAAAAAAAGAGGAAAGAATAATTAATACTGAAAACGGATTGGGAGACACATGGAATAACTTTTTACGCTACCTCGATAACGATTCTCCCAGACTCCATCCATTTTTGATAGATTCCCATCTCATGGATCTTTCGGAGAAAGAGATAAAAATTCAAATTATGAATGGTATACACAAGGACCTCCTCCTCAAAGATTATTATAATGAGTTTAAAGAAAGAGTTAACAATTATTTTAACGGTAACTTAAAAATATCCATAGATATAAGCAATAATGATAATACTCACCTTACAGAGGAAACCGATGAAAATCTCGAGAAACTTAAAAACACATTTAATGCTGAAATCGAGGATATTGGGAGCGATGATGTTTGATAATATTTTTCAAAAAGCAAAAGAATTCAAGGATAAACTGGATAAAATACAGAAAGAGCTTGAAAATGAATCATTTGAAACAATTGTAGGCGGAGGCCTTATAAAAATCACATCAAACGGTAAAGGTGAAGTTCTATCAATTGATATTGATAATTCTATTTTATCCGTTGAGAAAAAGGAAATGTTGGTAAGTTTGCTGGTATCGGGATTACAAACCGCTCAGGAAAAAACAAAGCAGATTACAGAGGAAAAAATGAAAGATATTCAAATTGATCTTCCCGGTTTTCCGTTTGGGAATAACGGCAAATGAATCTTATTGAAGAATTAAAAGAAGCGTTTAAATTCCTTCCCGGTGTCGGAAGCAGGACGGCACAACGATTTGCTTTTTTTGTAGTTAAAGCGGATAAGGAAAAGGTTGAACATTTATCTTCGCTTTTAAGTGAAATCAAAGAAAAGATACATCCCTGTAAAATATGCGGAAATCCCACCACAGATGATATCTGCTCTATTTGCAGCGATGAATCAAGGGACCATTCAACCGTCCTTGTTGTTGAAAATATCGAGGATTTATACCAAATCGAAGCGACAGGAAGATTTAAAGGGGTTTATCATATACTTGGAGGTCATCTTTCCCCCCTTGAGAATATCAACCCTGAGAATTTGAATATTAAATCCCTGGTAGAGCGCATTGAAAATAACGGAATCGAAGAGATTATTCTTGCCTTAAATCCCAATACAGCCGGAGAAGTTACTTCCATATATCTTTTTGATCTGTTAAAAAAATATAAAAATATTAAAATTACAAAACCGTCCATCGGCTTACCCTATGGCAGTTCCATACATTACCTCGACAATTACACATTGATTCAGGGAATAAATGAGCGGAGAGAGATAAAGGAATAGTAAATTTGCTTGACTTTTTATTGTTTATAGGTTATTTATTATTAATAAGAAAGGAGAAGTAGATTTGTCGTTTCAAGTATTCGAAAATGATTTTTGGGCAATTAATGAAACAATCACAAAATTGCTAAAGATGACAAACGCAATTTCAGTTTTATTAATTGACAAGGCAGGACAGCTAATAACTAGCACAGGCAACATAAATCAATTGGATACGACGGCATTTGCTTCCCTCTCTGCAGCGGATTTTGCCGCAACAAGCCAACTTGCAAAATTAGTCGGAGAGAAAAATTTCAATACTCTTTTTCACCAGGGAGAGAACCAAAATCTTTATATTCAATTAATAGCTGACAAGGTGATTCTGGTTGTAATATTCGACTCACGTACAAGTCTGGGACTGGTAAGAGTGAGGATAAAACATGCAACAGATGAACTGAATGCTATAATACAAGACATTATGAATAAGATAAAGACCAATAAAGATCAAAATATAACCGGATTGGATACTGATTTTAAAAAGCAGGCGGAATCCGAACTTGATGAACTGTTTAAATAGATTGGAGGTCACACTTGTCACTCATAAATTATGCTTCAAGAGAGATTAGTTGTAAAATAGTTTATTATGGCCCGGGACTCGGAGGAAAAACAACAAATATTAAATATATATATTCTAAAATTTCCCCAAATGCAAAAGGTAATTTGATAAGCTTAGCCACTGAATTGGATAGGACTCTGTTTTTCGATTTTCTACCGGTTAACCTCGGTAATATAAGAGGCTTTAAAACCCGCTTCCATCTTTATACGGTACCCGGTCAGGTTTATTATAATGCATCAAGAAAACTTATTTTAAAAGGGGTTGATGGTATTGTATTTGTAGCCGATTCACAGGTCGAACGATTTGAGGACAACATTGACTCTTTACAAAATATGCTTGAAAATTTACAGGAATATAATCTCAATCTTGCATCGGTACCCGTTGTCTTGCAGTACAATAAGAGAGATCTGCCCAATATTTCCACTGTTGATGAGTTGGAAAAAATCCTTAATCCTCAAAAATTGCCCTCTTTTGAAGCAGTGGCGATTCAAGGAATAGGGGTCTTTGAAACTCTGAAAGCTATCAGCAAACTGGTTATCAGGAATTTAAGTTAGTAAATATTTTTTCAATGTAATTAATAAATTCTTTTAGTAA
>WFRF01000146.1 GCA_015486655.1 Caldifarciminota bacterium
CTCTTATCCTTCTCCTCTCTGTCCATGATTACCGTAAATTGTGTTACGGAACTCCCTGTTCCCGCTGTTGTAGGGATTGCAAGAATAGGTATGTTGTCGAAATTTCCCGAAGCGAGGAGTTCTCTGATGGGTCTCTTGTTCTTTATAACAGCTCCCATACATTTTGATGCATCAATTACACTGCCACCGCCAAGGGCAACAATCCCGACGAACTTATCCTCAATTTTCAGAGCTTCATCAATTTCCTTATATGTGGGGTTCGGAGTTATTTTTGCCCAGGTCTCAAAAGATATACCAAGCTTATTCAGTGCTTTTTCAACTTTCAAATAGTTTCCGTTTTTAAATTGAGCTTTTTTGCCTGTTATTATTAACAGTTTTCCCGGATGATTTTTATGAAACTCATCAATTCCTTCGAAAAGCTTATCGCCGAATTCTATTTTAACCGGATTAAAATATGAAAAATTATACATAAGAACACCTCTTTTTATTTATGCTTAAAATTATCACAATTAGTGGGGAATGTCAATAATGGGAAACGAAGTAGATAGATACGAACATACTAAACGACTGCGTCGCAAGTTTTCGAGCAAGAATTTGGAAATGGGGGAAACATTTACATTTATATTCTGCAGATCAGACATTTCCAAATTTCAAACGTGTAATATGTGCAATTACTTTTTCCCCTTTTTAGTATTAATCCGTTTCAATTTTTTGTTTGCCTGTTCAATACTTGCAATAAATTGTTTTTCTACTTCCGAAAGCTCATCCTCTGTTTTTTGTTTATATTGATTATATTCGGCTTCGGCTTTCTTTTTAGCAAGTTCTGCTGATATTTTTCCTGCATTTGCCAGTACTTCCTGACGGCTCATTTTTATAAAACCGTCTAAAATTTCTATCCAATCTTTCATATACATCGGTTTATGTTGCATTGCATTTACTTCGGCAATATCCAGATAAGCTGAGACCAAACGGTTTAATACTTTCAGCTCTTCTTCCGTTAGATAATTTTTAGCTATTGAGGCTTCTCTTTTGGTTGGTTTATTGCCTTTAAAATGAGTCATTCCCATAAAAGGTAAATGTGCGTTTGCCCTTTGAAAAATGATTTCGGCGGCTGTATGTCCGTGTGTTGCCCAATGCAGTTTATTTTGAACGGTTTGAAAGAATTTTTGTGTAATTTCAGCTCTCGGGTCATAATCAATGCTTGTTGCATAAATTTCCAAAACTTTACGGTAAAAAACTTTTTCTGATGAACGAATATCCCGAATGCGTTCCAATAATTCCTCAAAATACCCACCACCTTGTTTAAGCAGTTCATCGTTCATTGTAAAACCTTTTATAAGGTATTCACGCAAGCGTTCGGTTGCCCATATACGAAACTGTGTGCCCCTTAACGATTTTACCCTGTATCCTACCGAAATAACAACATCCAAATTGTAGTGCTTCACCTTATATCTTTTGCCGTCTTTGGCAGTTGTCAAGTATTCCTTGACAACTGATTTTTCCGGCAATTCTCTTTCCTCAAATATGTTCCTGATATGCAAACTCACATTTTGCTTGGTGGTCTGAAAAAGCTCCACCATATCCGCTTGCGTAAGCCAAACCGTATTATCTTCCAGGCGGACTTGCAGTTTCACCTTACCGTCTTCCGACTTGTAAAGTAATATTTCGCTGTTTGATTTTTTCGGTAACATAGCTTATCCTTTTATTATGTAAAAATTTTTGGTTCCCTGCTTTTGCAGTCTCTGTTGATTAATAGTATATCCCTTGATTAAATAGTCTTTTAGCAATAGTATTGCACATTTTCTAAGCAAAACACTTGGTTTTGAATTCACTCTATATCCGACAGATATGATTACATCAAGATTATAAAATTTTATCTGTCGTTTAACTCGTCCTTTTCCTTCCTGACGAACTACCGAGTATTCCTCGGTAGTTAAATTTTTAATTTCGGAGTTTTTCATTTATCAAAAACCAACTCCTTTATACTTATAACGTTTGTGGATTTTTATTCATCGTTTTCTTATTCATATACCCCCCAAATATTGTCTCAGTCTACATCAAATATACTATTATTTTATCATAAAAAAGGATATTGTCAATTATTCATTTAAATTCTTGGTTCTCAATTCCTATTTTATATTTATTTCTAATCATAGCTGCTCCACTTTAAGGGGAGCTGTCCGGTTTTACCGGACTGAGGGGTTTTGTACGGAGGGGAATTAAATAATGTAACCTTGAAACAAGTTCAAGGTATTCAATGAGATTCTGAAACAAGTTCAGAATGACATATCTGAGAGTTGAGAAATAAGAAAATATGAGATAATCAATTATTCATTTAAATTCTCAGTTCACAGTTCTTACTTATTACTTATTCACCCTCATGCTCTGC
>WFRF01000147.1 GCA_015486655.1 Caldifarciminota bacterium
CACCCCGTGCGCCATGTTGTTATACTGAAATACAAGCAAACGCACATTCCCGAAAACCTCCGCAACATTCCAATATCCGAGAATCGAATCGTTTTCTCCCATTGATTGATGTAAAACGCTGTCTACCGGACGTATCACACTGTCCTGTATATAGTATAATTTATACGCCGTTTCTATGGGACTATTTGTCTTAAGAACAACATAATCTTTCGGTGTCTTGCCGGTCCAGAACAATTCCGGTCTGAAATATGAGTCCCCTCCGTGACCCACAATCATATCCGTATGCATATCTCCAAGCGCTTCTCCGGATATCACCGTATCGATGAATATATCATCATCTATTTTACCGTTAGGGTATGTTATCCGAGGAGTCCATTTCATGAATTTTATATACGGATTCGAAATCGAATCGGGAAAGAATGTCCTGAAATAAGCAGTGTCTGTGGAAAACTTCACATTTATATTTTTCCCCGAAGTTTTCATAATAAAATTGATGCCCAGAAGAGGAATTATCGTATCAGCGGCATCGCCGGAAATTGCGGTGGAATCTCTCATCAAAACGGTATTGCCTCCGGAAATCTCCGCCGTGACATGATATTCGAAATCCTCGGAATTTCCGTACAGAATAACCTGCATAACCGAATCAAATTGACTCATATCTTTCGGGTTAATATCCATATCCTTTGAATAGAGCCAATCATTATTGGAATAGATCTCAATGGAATCTATATTTTGATTCCCTATGTAAATCGATTGTTGCCCGCTTTCTAACAATAACTTGTATGATACCGCGCCTCCCCCGTTACTTCTCGAACTATGATTTCCGTCATAATGTACGGTTTTTATAAATTTATAATTTCTATCCGGTAATATTCCGGGAACCATAGTATCGGGAATACTAAAAAATTTCTTTATACCGATTGTCGGCACCATATTATCTGGAGATTTCCATATTTCATTAAGATGAATTAAATATTTCGGTTCTATTTTTTTCACGTTAAAATGCAAATGTAATTTTAAATCGCTATTACAATCCTTTTTATAATAATTTTTATAGTATACCGAATCTCCGTACGTTCCGAATGTTCCGCTTTTATTGTATTTTACCCCTTCAAATTTAATCAGGGAGTCTCGTAAATAACAATCGAGTTGTTCCTTTGATACGGAAGGAGAAATTATAAGTTCATTTGAATTAATGCCATATATGATATTTTCTTTCATGGAATTATAGTAAATCGTATCATAATTTGCAGTACTGTCAATATATTTGAATATGTATAATGTATCAATTCTATTTATCATTGTATCAATAAAACAGGACTTTTTATAAAGCCAGAGTGACTTCTCTGATGAATCGCTTGAAACATTCAATTTGGTATTTTCGTCATTGTGTGATAAATTGAGTTTGAATCCCCGACATGCAAAAGCGGTATCTCCATTTACGGAGTAATAACCTCCCCCTGCATCGGTATTGACAAAAATATCCAATCGCGGAGGGAAAAGTCTGTTTATGGTTTTCGATTTAATATTGCCGAAATTCAATGAATCATTCATCGAGTCGGAATAAGCTAAACTGTCGTATGTTGTATGTCTGTTGCAATAAATCCCTATTCTTGAAGGGTATGTGGGAACTTCATTCAGGTCACTGTAAGGTTTGGAGCATATTAGGCTCGGGCTATAAATCGTATCGCTAAGCGATGTACTTTTAAATATACGAAAATAAACATTCCGTATATAACCTCCGATAGCACCGTCGACTTCGTTGTATAACCCGATTAAAAGCGTGTCATTGTCAGCATTAAACACATTTGAAAGATCAATGTAATAAAATTCACAAAGAGAGTCCCTCGGATCCTTCGTAGTATCCGTCATGTAGTGGTAGTAATAGGAATTTTTTATTATTAAATCACATGTATGTCCCGAAGAATCGAAACTCGTCGTATCGAACCCCGTAATTTCAGCAAAGCCCGTGTTGTTAATTTCATCGGTAAAAGGTTCTACCATATCCAATCTGTCATAAAACTTCAGATTAATTTTAATACCTCTTTTCTTTAACACACCGGTCTTCAATTCTCCCCTCACAAGAACCGGTCGATGGTTCTCGGCTTCGTATTTTGCAGAAAAATCATAGGTTCCTTTTCCGTTAAAAACGGAGTCGTTGTCAACCATTCCCGTAAAATAATTTTCCGGTATATATATCCCGTTAAGTTGTGCTGCGGGAATATTTGCAACAAAAACATAACCAACCGTTTTCGTAACGGTTTTTGTCCTCCCGAGATTAGTCGCCTCTATCTTAAAATAAAGCGTATCCCCACCGGAGAGATTATCATTACCGTAGTAGCTGATATTTTTCAGGAAATTTCCCGACAATTGGTACTCATCCAATATGGTGGCTATTTTATTCCCGTCTTTATATACACTGACCGTAACATAACCGTCTTCATTTAGCTTTAATCCGAGTCCTGCGGGAATTCCCGCCCACGGATTAACTTCCGCTTGTGTTATAAAAGCCTCGGTGATTTTTAGATTATCCTTAACCTTTATCTGCCCCACGGTGTCGGCATACCCGCATCCGTCACTTCCCGTTGCCGTAAGTTTTATTTTATAAATGCCCCCGGGGACATTTGCTCCTCCGTATTTCTTCAAATCCCATATTTCCCTGTTATTTTTATTGAGATTCATCTCCCCGCCACGGAAAGGCACTTTATCCTTCCCGAAATAGAATACCATCGAATCGTTGTACCCCCTTTTTATAAAATATCTGTTACGGTTCGAGTCGAATTTGATTATAATACCCGAGGAATCTTTTATTATTCCTCCCAAATGCATTTCGGGACCATTTGCAGTGACAACAAAGAAATTAAATGAATCCGTCGTATCAACCTTGCCTATATGATTCTTCTCGTAAATCGAGATCGTATCACCGGGAATTACCGATGTAACGGAAAGATCCGAAGAAACAATGCCGCCCGAATTGTTGAATGCTTTGATATAAAACGTATCGTCTTTCGAATATATGTAATAACCCGTTTCATCACTGCCGATCGGTTCTCCTTCATAGGGAACGACATTTCTTATGACTTTATGGTATACATTGCCATCATTCCCGTTTATGTCCATGGAAACATCGGAAATTTTATTTTTTATTCCGTACGAAATAGCCAATTTATCCCCCTTTCCCGCATCGTATTCCGTTTCTCCCCTGCTTGTCTGATGATGCATTCCGGAAGAATCGTTTTCTATCTTCTCAAGAGCAAATTGTCCGAATGCCGGTGAAACAATAGAAGAATC
>WFRF01000148.1 GCA_015486655.1 Caldifarciminota bacterium
GAAACGGATAATGTCAAAACTTTTATATCCGTCTCAACCGATGATACGGCTGCAATCAGTGCGGATACAATGTTTTATAAAGTGGGAACCGGCGGCACTTTCTCTACTGTAAGTCATGACAGTATATCAGAACCGACTTACTACTATTCAATACCTTCACAAAGCACAGGTGATACGGTTTACTACTATTATAAATTCAGCGACACATATGATTCAACAACTCTTTCCGATACGTTTTCCTATAAAGTACAACCACAAAATGTTCCCGATGTTTTTATAAATGAGATAATGTACAATCCCGCCACTTCCCAAGGTAGCGATGATCATTACGAATACGTAGAATTGTGGAACCTCGAGGGTAGTTCCGTTGATATGACGGGCTGGACACTGTCCGACGGAGAAGATACCTTTACATTCTCTACATTCACCCTTCCCGCCAATTACTTCGCAGTGGTTTGCAGAGATACCGATTCCATTAGGGCATTTTACGGGGCAAAGAGTCTCGGAGACGGTAACGATTATCTTTTCGGGAACATGACTCTGGCACTTAGTAACAGCGGGGATCAGGTTGTTCTTAAAACGAGTAATGCGACACTTGTAGATTCGGTATATTATGACGATGCTTCTCCCTGGCCCACAGCTCCCGATGGCGGAGGTCCATCACTTGAACTCGTTGATCCTATGAACTACGCAAGCCACAATCAGGGAGAAGGTTGGCAAGCTTCAACGGGTAAAGGTACACCCGGAGATATCAATTCGCAATACAATCCGTCTGGTATTTTAAACAAAGCATCTGCAATTAAAAATGAATACAGCAATATTTCTTTTAAAAATATGAGGCTCTTGGTCAACTCTCCCTACTACGGGAAAAAATCTATCTCAATTTACAATATTTGCGGAGCAAAGCTTTTTAAAACTACATTTTCATCAAGAAATAGGTCATTTAAACTGCCGAAATACGGTAACGGCATCTATTTTGTTAATATAAAATCAATATATGAGAACAATGTAAAGAAATTTGTTATAATAAAATAGTTTAAGTTTTCCATCCTTTCATGTACTGAAGTCTCTTCAGAGAATATGAAAGCATTATAATAGTGATTATCGCAGCCAATGCATCCGTAACGGGAAATGTAAGCCAAATCCCGTTAAGCTTAAAGATTGCGGCAAGTACGTAAATAGCGGGGATGAATAGAATGGCTTGTCTCAACAAAGCTAAAAACAGAGCCGGGACTGCCTTTCCGAGAGATTGATACATGGAAGATGCAACAATCTGAAAACCTATTAGCGGGAACATTGCCGTTATAATCCTGAGCGCCACCTTACCCATACTTATCAACTCGACATTTTTACTGAATAGGGAAATGAAAAATGTTGGGAACAGGTATATAAAAACAAAACTTAATGTGGATATAAGGCTCGCAGCTATGATAGCATCTCTTATTCCCTCCTTAACGCGATTAAATAGTCCAGCACCGTAATTAAAACCTACTATGGGCTGTAAACCCTGTGCAATTCCGAACATCGGCATATAAGCAAGCATCAACAATCTCTGTATCACGCCATAGACGGCAATACCCATATCCCCGCCGTAAATCGAGAGTAATTTATTCAATATGATTATCGTTATGCTCCCCACTACCTGCCTTACAAAAGCCGATGACCCTATGGCAAAAATTTCATTAATAAGTTTGAGTTTGAGTTTCAATTTCTTGATGTGAAATCTGATTATGCTGTATTTGCTTCTGAAATAGTAAAATTGAACTATGGTAGTGAAAAATTTGGCAATAACCGTAGCTATTGCGGCACCTGCAACCCCCATGTGTAAAGCGAATATGAATATGGGATCAAGAATTATATTCAAAACAGCCGAAGTAAGCATAGTTATCATTGCCATGTTGGCATTTCCTTCCGCTCTGATTATATTATTGGTAACCATTGTAAAAAGGGTGAAAAATACGCCTGCCAGGATTATTCTCAGGTATACGACCGAATAACCTATAATGTTCCCGGACGCCCCGAAAAGATACAGAATTTGAGGTGCGAAAACAATTCCGGGAAGCCCTATTACGATACTGAGTATCAATGCGAGAGAGAGGGCATTTCCCAAAGTCGATTCGGCTCCGTCTATGTCTTTTGCCCCCCATTTCCTCGATATGATTGAAGCACTTCCTATCCCCACAGACAGTGCAATTGCCATTATAATCATCTGTATGGGGAATGCTATGGCTATTGCGGCAATACCTTTTACACCGACACCCCTTCCCACAAAAATAGTGTCAACGACATTATACAATGCGTTAACCAACATTCCTATCATTGCCGGTACAGAAAGCTTGAGGAGAAGATTCCAGATCTTCTCCTCAACCATCATTTTAGTTCTTTTTTGCATTTTAACAGATTAACTAATATTTTATGATTTTATTCTGTCAATTAGATACTTTGCTTTAGGAAATCTCTCATGGATATAGTATTTGGCTGATTCAACCTTTTCTTCACTGTATTTTGCATTCTTCAGCATAAATACGGCAATAGTTATAATTGAAGCAATTTCCACAAGATCGCTTTCGTAGTACTCTTTCTTGGCATGGTTCGCCTCTTCCTTCAAATAAGTGATGAGTTCCTTAAAATCATCAATCAATTCGTTAATTTTATTTACAGAATCCACCAAACCACGCTCCGTCTTTTGAATCTCATCTTCTATAAACTTGAAATAATGACCTGAGGTTATGGAACCGATTGCAGCTGCTACCTGCAGTTGTGTGGTTCCTTCATAGATATTCGTTATCCTTATGTCCCTGTATAATCTTTGAATTTTAAAATCCCTCATATAACCGGTTCCGCCGTGAATCTGAAGTGCATCATAACATATCTTGTTCCCGATTTCCGTAAGGTAAAATTTCGACAGGGGAGTTAAAAATCCGGCTAACTTATTGTAATGTTGATACAATTTTCTTATGTCTCTGTCACCTGTTTCTTCGTATTCTTTCTCGTATATCTTTCTATAATCTACAGCAATGGCGGTATTGTAAAGCAACGCCCTCATACCGTCCAATTCCACTTTCATATTATCAAGCATACGTTTCACCATTGGGAATTCGATTATACTCTTACCGAATTGTTCCCTTTCCATGGCATAATCGTATGCCGCTCTGTATGCTTCTTCGGCGATACCGAGAGCCTGAGCCGAAACGGCAAGCCTTGCCCCGTTCATCAAAGCCATAACATATCTTATAAGACCGTAACCCCTCTTTCCCACAAGCTCGGCTTTTGTTCCGTGAAACTCAATTTCACATGTCGGGGAACCGTGAATACCTAATTTATCTTCAATTCTTCTAATGTAAAGCGTTTTATCCCTCTCGATGACAAACATTGACAAACCTCTCGCATCCGTACTTCCCTCTTCACTTCTGGCAAGCACAAGAGAAATATCAGCATTGCCGTTAGTAATAAAACGTTTTACTCCGTGTATTCTGTAACAATTGTTCTTTTCATCCCAAACGGCTTTTGTTCTCACGGACTGGAGGTCACTTCCCGCATCCGGTTCCGTTAGAATCATGGCTCCCGTCGCTTCTCCTTTGGCAAAAGCGGTACAATACTTTTGTTTCTGCTCCTCGGAACCGAATTCATTTATGGTCTCCCCTATGTCCTGCAATCCGAAGAGATTCATAAAACTGCCGTCGGCTCTTGAAACAATTTCAATCATCATGGCATAAATCAGCGTTGGAAAGTTAAGTCCGTAATATTTTCTCGGTAATGTTACTCCGTTTAATCCGGCCTTTTTCAACATTTCAAGGTTGATTTTCGTCCCTTTGGCATAGTACACTTCCCCGTTTCTGTATTGAGCACCCTCCTCATCAACGGAATCCGCATTTTCGGCTATAATTTCACCTGCAATTCTACCGAGGACATCAAGTGAAAGATCATAATTTTCTATTGCGTCGGTATAGTTTTCCGGAGCAAAGTCGTATTTTTTGGATTCCTCGTAATTTTTCTCATACAAGCTTACAAGTTCGCTCAAATCATAATTCTTTAAATAAAATTCTATATCCTTATTATCTTTATAATAGTTTGCCATAACGATCTCCTATTTCCCCAGTTTTTTATACATTTTTATCATCATTGGCAATACTTCGTTTAAATCACCAACTATTTTCATATGTGCTATATCAAATATGGGGGCTTCCGGATCATTGTTAACTGCGATTATTGTCCCTGATTGCTCCATACCTACTCTGTGTTGAACAGCCCCGCTTATCCCGAAAGCAAAATATACTTTGGGTTTTACAACAGTGCCTGTTTGACCGATCTGGTGTTCCTTTCCAATAAAGCCGCTGTCTACAGCCGCTCTGGAAGCACCTATTTCCGCTTTAATCAGTTTTGCGAAATCAAACAGTTTTTGAAAATTTTCTTTGGAACCGACACCGGCTCCTCCCGCTACTATAATATCCGCGCCTTTCAAATCAACTGTCTTTTCTTTCAACTCCCTCTCAAGTACCTTCAGTTTTTCTTCCTCTGAGCTTTCCGGTACATTTACATTCACAATTTCACCCTTTTTAGAGTAATCGGGTTTTATAAGATGCATTACTCCCTCACGAACAGTAGCCATCTGCGGATGCATTTCCGGATTTACGATTGTTGCAATAATATTCCCGCCCCAGGCAGGCCTAATTTGATATAAGAGGTTTTTCCATTTTTTCTTCATATATTCAAAATCACCAATCTTCAAATCCGTGCAGTCGGCTGTCAATCCGCAACGCAATGTGGAGGCAATACGAGGGGCAAGATCTCTCCCGATATTCGTAGCACCGTAAAGTATAATCTGCGGGTTTGATAACTTTATAATTTCAAGCATTCCGTTAGTGTGAGACAATGTTC
>WFRF01000149.1 GCA_015486655.1 Caldifarciminota bacterium
CAATTTCCACAAGATCGCTTTCGTAGTACTCTTTCTTGGCATGGTTCGCCTCTTCCTTCAAATAAGTGATGAGTTCCTTAAAATCATCAACCAATTCGTTAATTTTATTTACAGAATCCACCAAACCACGTTCCGTCTTTTGAATCTCATCTTCTATAAACTTGAAATAGTGACCGGAGGTTATGGAACCGATTGCAGCTGCTACTTGCAGTTGTGTGGTCCCTTCATAAATATTCGTTATCCTTATGTCTCTGTATAATCTTTGAATTTTAAAATCCCTCATATAACCGGTTCCGCCGTGAATCTGAAGCGCATCATAACATATCTTGTTTCCGATTTCCGTAAGATAAAATTTCGACAGGGGAGTTAAAAATCCGGCTAACTTATTGTAATGTTGATACAATTTTCTTATGTCTCTGTCTCCTGTTTCTTCGTATTCTTTCTCGTATATCTTTCTATAATCTACGGCAATTGCGGTATTGTAAAGCAACGCCCTCATACCGTCCAATTCCACTTTCATATTATCAAGCATGCGTTTCACCATGGGAAATTCGATTATACTCTTACCGAATTGCTCCCTTTCCATTGCATAATCGTATGCCGCTCTGTATGCTTCTTCGGCAATACCAAGAGCCTGGGCCGAAACTGCAAGTCTCGCTCCGTTCATCAAAGCCATAACATATTTTATAAGACCGTAACCCTTCTTTCCCACAAGCTCGGCTTTTGTTCCGTGAAACTCAATTTCACATGTTGGGGAACCGTGAATACCTAATTTATCTTCAATTCTTCTAATGTAAAGCGTTTTATCCCTCTCGATGACAAACATTGACAAACCTCTCGCATCCGTACTTCCCTCTTCACTTCTGGCAAGCACAAGAGAAATATCGGCATTACCATTGGTAATAAAACGTTTCACTCCGTGTATTCTGTAACAATTGTTCTTTTCATCCCAAACAGCCTTCGTTCTCACGGATTGGAGATCACTTCCCGCATCCGGTTCCGTTAGAATCATGGCTCCGGTCGCTTCTCCTTTGGCAAAAGCGGTACAATACTTTTGTTTCTGCTCCTCGGAACCGAATTCATTTATGGTCTCCCCTATGTCCTGCAATCCGAAGAGATTCATAAAACTGCCGTCGGCTCTTGAAACGATTTCAATCATCATGGCATAAATCAGCGTTGGAAAGTTAAGTCCGTAATATTTTCTCGGTAATGTTACTCCGTTTAATCCGGCTTTTTTTAACATTTCAAGGTTGATTTTCGTTCCTCTGGCATAATAAACCTCTCCGTCTCTATATTGAGCACCCTCCTCATCAACGGAATCCGCATTTCCGGCTATAATATCGCCTGCAATTCTACCGAGGACATCAAGTGAAAGATCATAATTTTCAATTGCGTCGGTATAGTTTTCCGGAGCAAAATCGTATTTTTTGGATTCCTTGTAATTTTTCTCATATAAGCTTACAAGTTCGCTCAAATCATAATTCTTCAGATAAAATTCTATATCCTTATTATCTTTATAATAGTTTGCCATAACGATCTCCTATTTCCCCAATTTTTTATACATTTTTATCATCATTGGCAATACTTCATTCAAATCACCAACTATTTTCATGTGTGCTATATCAAATATGGGAGCTTCCGGATCATTGTTAACAGCGATTATTGTCCCCGATTGTTCCATACCTACTCTATGTTGAACAGCCCCGCTTATCCCAAAAGCAAAATATACTTTGGGTTTTACAACAGTGCCTGTTTGACCGATTTGGTGTTCCTTTCCGATAAAACCACTGTCTACAGCCGCTCTGGAAGCACCTATTTCCGCTTTAATCAGTTTTGCGAAATCAAACAGTTTTTGAAAATTTTCTTTGGAACCGACACCGGCTCCTCCCGCTACTATAATATCCGCTCCTTTCAAATCAACCGTCTTTTCTTTCAACTCTCTTTCAAGTACCTTCAGTTTTTCTTCCTCTGGACTTTCCGGTACATTTACATTCACAATTTCACCCTTTTTAGAGTAATCGGGTTTTATAAGATGCATTACTCCCTCACGAACAGTAGCCATCTGCGGGTGCATTTCCGGATTTACGATTGTTGCAATAATATTCCCGCCCCAGGCAGGCCTAATTTGATATAAGAGGTTTTTCCATTTTTTCTTCATATATTCAAAATCACCAATCTTTAAATCCGTGCAGTCGGCTGTCAATCCGCAACGCAATGTGGAGGCAATACGAGGGGCAAGATCTCTCCCGATATTCGTAGCACCGTAAAGTATAATCTGCGGGTTTGATAACTTTATAATTTCAAGCATTCCGTTAGTGTGAGACAATGTTC
>WFRF01000150.1 GCA_015486655.1 Caldifarciminota bacterium
ATATCCGAAGAGTATGTAAATTTGGCAATTAATAATGCAAAAACACTGGATTTAGACACAAAAATCAGATGGCATACATCTGCTTTTAAGGATTTTAAACCTCCGAGAGAAAGAGGTATATTAATAATGAACCCCCCGTATAACAAGAGACTCAAACAGGATAAACTGAAAGAATTTTATCTTATGCTGCATGACACGTTAAAAAAACATTACAGGGGTTACAGAGCATACATACTTACCGGGGATATCGAAAACTACAGAAGCATTCACCTAAGACCATCAGCAGAATTGGAATTTTACAACGGTCCCATAAAGGTCAAATTTCTAAAATACCTTATAAAACGTTAATCGGGAATTCTTTTAAGTTCAAAGATTACAGTATTGTCCGGATCGGGACATGAGACAAGAGCTTTCCCCTTTTCTTTTTCCCATGGTAAATCTCCCCCGTATTTTAATGCAGTCACAAAAGGATACAGCGTATGGAATGCCCACAGACACATATTCGTTCCCACTTCATCAATTACGAATTCATCGCCTACTTTGTGACCGTATGAGCACTCCCCCGTTCCCCTGATTTCCACTATTTTTGCCAGAATTTTCATATTAAATAAAGATGCTCCCGCATCAAAAGATGCGGGAGCTTAAACTTATGCCATTTTAGCTGCAAGTGCAATTGAATAAAGTTTTGATTCTTCGCTGTCTCCCCTTGAAGTCAAAATTACAGGGACATTTGTTCCTACGACAATAGCTGCAAGTTCTCCGCCGCCAAGCCTCGTCACTGCTTTATAAAATACATTTCCCGCTTCTATGTTGGGGAAAATAAACACATCGGCATCTCCGCCGACTTCGCTCTTCAACCCTTTGATCTCACATGCCTCTTTTGAAATTGCAACATCAAGTGCCAGGGGACCGTCTATAGTACATCCTTTAATCTGTCTTCTGTCTCCCATCTTTGCTATAATGGCGGCTTCTGCGGTTGCGACCATTTTAGGATTAGCTTTTTCCGTTGCGGCAATTAATGCCACTTTGGGGTTTTCTATGCCGAATTTATGCGCAATATCCACACTGTAATTTATCATTTTTACCTTCTGATCCAGTGTCGGCAGAGGAATAACAGCTACATCGGAAAGAAACATGAGTTTGTGGTATGATGGTGCATCAACCACCGTAACATGGCTTAAAACGGCACCCTTGGGCAATATACCATCTTCTTTGTTCAATATGGCTCTCATGTATTTATCCGTGCTGATAAGCCCTTTCATCAAGATCTCGCACTCCCCGCTCTTAACCAGACTTACAGCCTTTTTACCGGCTTTAATCTCATCGGGTTCGTCGACTATTTTAAAAATAGACGGGTCTATACCCTCTTTTTCAGCGACTTCCTTTATTTTCAGGGGATCTCCCACCATGTAAGCTTCTACTATTCCCTTCTTTACGGCATCTGCAACGGCTCCGACCGTATTTGGATCCTGTGCATAAGCAACTGCCATCTTCTTCGTTCTCTCATTTTCCAAACTCTCCACCAGCTCATTAAGATGTTTAATCATAAATACTCCTTTTAGTAGGTTTTAGCCTCTTCTTCATTATTTAATACCCTTAATACACCGTCTCTCAAAGCCTGCATCTCATCTTCACCGGGATAAACTATGATCCTTGCAATGAAAGAAACTTTTTCCCTCAGCCTTTCTACGAGCTGTTTATCATAAGCAAGCCCGCCGGTAAGCACGATTGCATCGACATCCCCGTTAAGAGCCGCCGCATCGGCACCGATCTCTTTTGCAATCTGGTATATCATGGCATTATATACCTGTTCAACCTCTTTATCACCTTCTTTTACGCGATTTTCCACATCAAGCATATTATTGGTATTCAAATATGCTACAATGCCCCCTTTTCCCGTGATACGCTTCTTCATTTGTTCTTTTGTATATTTACCGGATAAAGCCAATTCAATTGCCTGCCACACGGGTAACCCGCCCGATCTCTCGGGTGTAAAGGGCCCGTCTCCGTTTAAAGCATTGTTAACATCTACAACCTTCCCTCTCTTATGGGCACCTACTGAAATACCACCCCCCATATGGACAACGATCAGATTAACATCCTCATATTTTTTGTGCAATTCCTCTGCTGCTCTTCTGGCAACAGCCTTCTGGTTCAAAGCATGAAAGATGCTGATCCTCTCGATATCTGGAATACCTGAAAATCGTGCCACATCCTCCATTTCGTCAACAACAACAGGGTCT
Organism: Caldifarciminota bacterium; assembly: GCA_015486655.1. Lineage (GTDB taxonomy): Bacteria > Hydrothermota > 32-111 > QNBC01 > QNBC01 > QNBC01. Next base: position 2,244 of record WFRF01000150.1, read on the forward strand.
ACGATAAACGAGGGTATATTCAAAGGATCCGCAATTGATTTTGCTATAATACCCCCGAGGTTTGAAGCATGTTCCCCCATCACCCCTTTCTTTAAATCATCTACCATCTTTTCGGTTACCCTGTACGTTCCGCTTGGTATCGGATGCAGTAACCCGCCCCTACCAACAACAGCGGAAAGTGAATTAATGCTTATTTTATTATCTTCCAATGCCTTAACAATTAAATTTTTCCGAAATTCATACTGGTCGATTATTCTGTTATATTTCCCGACTTCCTCTGAAGAATGTCGAATTGTTGTTTTAAAAATCTCTTCTCTATCGTCAAACACCGCTATTTTTGTAGATGTGGAACCCGGATTGATAACCAATATTCGTTTCATTGGACCTCCTTAACTCTTTTAAATATATAATCAACATACTTTGTATAGTAATTTATATCAAAACACTCTTCAACTTCATCTCTGTTCATTAAATCTTTTATTCTTTCGTCGTTAATCAACAATTCCTTGAACTCTTTTTTCTCTTTCCATGATATCATTGCGTTTTCCTGAACGATTTTGTAAGCCTCTTCCCTTGTTATGCCCTTTTCAATGAGTTTCAGCAGTACTCTTTGAGAAAATATAACACCGTTTGTGTATTTGATGTTCTTTTCTATGTTCTCTTTCCTTACGGAGAGATCCTTCATAACAAATTTCATCTTTTCAGTCATATACAGGGCAATATGAAATGAATCCGGTATAATAACTCTTTCCACCGATGAATGGCTTATATCTCGTTCATCCCAGAGAGCGATGTTCTCAATGGCAGCCATGGAATTTGACCTTAACAGCCTAGCCATCCCAACCATTCTCTCCGAAATTATTGGATTCCTCTTATGGGGCATTGCTGAAGATCCCTTTTGTCCGGACCTGAAAGG
>WFRF01000151.1 GCA_015486655.1 Caldifarciminota bacterium
AAAGTCGGATGAGATGTAGATGAGGAAAAAGGGGCGGGAATCCGCCCCTTTCTCTATTTGATGTTAAGAAGCGGGGTTAACCCCTTATCGAAAGGCATTATTACCGTTGATGTCGATTTGTTCTTAACGAGTTCCTGCAAGTTCTGGATATAGTACCATTGCAAGTATTTGTTTGTAAGGGAATTCGTTATGATTCTCTGGTAATTGGCAATACCGGTGGCTTCGATCTTTTTCCTTTCGGCTTCTTTTCTTTCCTTTTGAAGGACAAAATCCATTCTTTGAGCGTCCTGTTCAGCAGATAGTTTTTCCTGAATGGCATTTCTTATTTTTTGAGGTAACTCAACATTCCTTAGCAATACCCTTTCACAAACCACTCCCCGCTTTTCAAAAGCTTTATCAAGTTCCCGTTTAATTTGTGCCGTCACTTCCGATCTTTTTTCCGAATATATATCCACAACGGCATAGTTCACTGCAACGTCTCTAATGGCCGTTCTAATGGCTGGTCTAACAATTTTTGTTACATAATCCGGTCCTATGGTTTGGTATACCACGGCGGCTTCCGAAGGGATAAGTCTGTACCATATGGTGACATCAAGATCGATTTGCAAACCGTCCTTGGATAGGGCTCTTATTGCATCGTCTCCTCTCTTCTGCCCTTCGGATGACATTTTGCTCATTGTGTAAGCCTGTGTTCTGACATCCATTTTAACGACACTTACGATTGGTATTACAAGATGAAAGCCATTGGAAAGAATGGTCCTGCTTACATTTCCGAGCAGTACTTTGACTCCCACATATCCGGGCGGTACAATACGAATTGAGGCAATAATAAGGATTATGACCACAACAGATACGGATATGATTGTCACTGCTTTTTTGTTAATTGAGAAAAAGTATCTCTTTTGGTTAATTGCGCTAAAGATGAAAATTGCGGCAAATAGAAACAGTAAAAATATGACAAAACCCATTATTCAATTTCTCCTTTCTCTCCGCTGAAAGGGGGATAAACATCTGTCATCAGACTCATATAAACGCCTACTCTCAGACACCATCTGATATAATTGACAATTGTTTTAAACATATTTTCAGGAAATTTCCCCGTAAATAGGATTACCCACCATGCAATAAAGAGAAGAATGTCCACCCAAATTCCGTATAAGGCTAATATAATTCCGTGAGGAATGCCCACGTATAACCAGCCGAAAAATGTCTTCAAAAGCAGTGTCCCGCGTGAAAGTGTTTCGGGGTATTCAATGTCAAATTTCACGGGTTCACCCTCTTCTCCGTTGAACGGGGGATAGATATCACTCATAAAAGCCATATATGCTCCCACACGCATGGACCATCTGTAATATTTAACGATGAAATCAAACATGTTTTTGGGGAATTTTCCCGTAAAAAGAATTACCCACCAGGCAATAAACAATACAACACATGCGGCTATTTCATACAGTCCGAGAACGATTCCGTGGGGAATACCCACATACAACCAACCGAAAAATGTTTTTAAAAGCAAAGTTCCGCGTGATAACGATTCCGGATAAGTTAAATCAAATTTAACCGGTGACTTCATTATTCCTCCTTTTTGAATTCTTATAATAATACATTGTATTTATGATCGTGTCAAACATCAATTCGCTTAACTTAATTCCCCTCTGCAAGAGGGGGCAGGGGTGTTCTAAGAGGCTTTGCCTCAAGTAAGAACTGGGAAGTGGGAACTGAGAAGTTAAATCGGAACTGATTATCTTATATCCCCTTATTTCTTACTTCTAACTTCCTACTTGAAAACATGCGACGTAGTCGCAGTATTGAGATTCCGGATCAAATCCGGAATGACTAATGCAGATTAAGATTAAATATACTGTATTTCAATGATATATTTTGGATAATCTAAACATATGGGAATGCCACACAGATTAACTATCATGGCATTCCCATAAACATCTCTTCTTACTCCCTACTATTTAATCAATATAACTTTTCTGTTAATACTATACTTTCCGGATTTAAATCTCATGAAGTACACTCCTGATGATACTTTACTAATTATCCCTTCTTTATAGCCTACTCCTGTTCCTCTGATGTCCTTTAATACCGTCCCGTTTAGGTTATACAACGTTATATCGTAATCGCCCGCTTTTGCCATATAACATTTGTATAATATTTTCCCGGTGCTGATTCCGGACACATTAAATGAAGTTTTTCTCTCCAGCATTTTACTCGCTATACCGGTAATATGTTTAACAAATAATGTTTCGGACAATGTATCGTTAGTTGAATCCATATCCGATGTTAGTAAAGCGAATCTCAATTGCATTTGGATGGAATCATTCGGTGCTGTCCATTGTGCAAAATTGATAAGTAAGCTATCTCCGGAAGCAAGATTTGCAACATGCTGTGTATCCGCATATATGACAGAACCCGCTGAATCTATATACGATGCCACATCAAAACTCAACGTATCATCGTAAGAATTATTTTTAACATATATTGAGGGGGTATAATTACTGCCTCCGTCTACCGTATCGGGGGAAACAATAGATAGTATGGCGGCATCTATATATACTCCGAAGGTACCACCGAGAATCACAGGAGACGAACAGGGGTTACCGTTTACATCGGTTATTGTCGAGCTGTCCGGTGTAATTGTATCTCCGACCGCAATTGTGGGCAGGGATGTATTCGTTGTAAGATTTATCTGCAGTTGGTCTCCATTCGCATTCCAGATACATGTTCCTATATTCCCGGCACCATCAAGCCATGTATGTCCGGATGAAAGTGAAAGTACATTATCTATATTTGAGCTGTCTATTACAGGTTTGTTTGTGGGTTCTGAAAAGTAGAGAATTATATAATCGTCATTGTCTATGCCCGGTTGATGGTTTGTGCCGTCGAAAGCAACAGCCGAATCAATGACAGGTGGTGTCATATCTCTTACATATAAAGTCTTTGATATGGTATCATTCTCGGGATTCATATCGGATGTAATTATGGAGAAACTCAAATTCAAATCCATGGGATTGGAAGGTACTGTCCAGGTAGAAAAACCCACAAGGACACTGTCCCCGGCAGCAAGAGCGGAAACGGACTGTGAATCTGCATACATATTCGTTCCTGTTGAATCTATATATGCTGTAATATTAAAATTAAATGTGTCTTCATAAGAGTTATTTTTTACCCAAATCACCGGTGTATAATTGCTGTCTATTTCTACTGTATCGGAAGAAACAATGGATAGTATACCGGCATCCTTGTATTTTGCATACTTCACAGTAAGGTAGTCATTATTTGAACCATTGTTGGAAATTCCCGTAACATAGATATTACCGCTTCCGTCAACCGCTACTCCATAGGCTTTATCATTACTACCGTTGTCCAGCGTATCCGCCCAAACCATATTACC
>WFRF01000152.1 GCA_015486655.1 Caldifarciminota bacterium
ATATCCAGAACTTGCAGGAACTCGTTAAGAACAAATCGACATCAACGGTAATAATGCCTTTCGATAAGGGGTTAACCCCGCTTCTTAACATCAAATAGAGAAAGGGGCGGATTCCCGCCCCTTTTTCCTCATCTACATCTCATCCGACTTTCTATTTTAACTTTAATATTATTCTCGTCATTTTGGTAAGTGGTATAAATATATTTCTTCCTTTACTTACTACTTCTCACTTCTTATATTCGTCATTCGGACTTGATCCGGAATCTAATTACCTATCACTTCTCACTTTCCACTTCTTAGTTCATACTTATAATTGAATTTCCCTCGGAGTGAAACCCCTCAGTCCGGTAAACCGGACAGCTCCCCTTGAAGTGGAGCAGCTATTCTTAGAAGAATAGAGAACCAAGAATTTAAATATTTAATTGAGTATCTCAATTCTCACTTGGGACATAGTCCCGCTATTTCTTACTTGCCGACAAAGTCGACTTATTGCAACGAAATCGCTTTCGTACCTATCTAATTCATATACAAAAAAAACATATTGACAAAAAACATTTTTTGTATATAATACCTGTTTAATAAATTAAACTTAAAGTTTTATATGGAGTTATTATGACATCAATAGAAATAATAAACAAGATAGGCAGCAAGCTTCAGGCATTGAGAAACGCCCAGGGGTTAACACAGGAAGAACTGGCTGACAGAGCCGGTTTGACAAAAGGTTTCATATCTCAGGTGGAACGCGGGCTGACTTCAATTTCTGTTGAAAGTTTAATCTTGCTTTTAAATGCTTTGGATGAAGACATTTCGGACTTTTTTGCAGAAACCTCGGAGGAGGATATCGTTTTTACAAAAAAGGACCGCATTATAGCCTCTAAAGACGGGGTCTCAAAGTATGAGTTTCTGATTCCCGGTGCTCAAAATTGGAGTATGGATCCTACAATAATCGAACTCAATCCCACAGATAACGGTATGGAAGAGGGACCCCACGAAGGGGAAGAATTCGGATATGTTCTTGACGGATGCATTACTCTTGTGCTGGATGATAAGGTATACAAAGCAAAAAAGGGTGAATGTTTTTACTTTGACAGTAATGTAAATCATAAAATTAAACCATGCGGAAGTAAAAAAAGTAAAATACTTCTTATCTTCTCACCGATTTCTTATTAAGGAGGTATATATGAAATCTCTCGGGCATCATATTTTAGTGGAAATGTACGGTTGCGATCCGTCGGTTTTAAATAATATTGAATTAATAGAAACAGAGATGAAAAATGCCGCTGTTGAAGCCAATGCAACAGTCGTCGATTCATCTTTTCACATGTTCAGCCCTTACGGTGTCAGCGGTGTCGTAGTGATAGCCGAATCACATCTTGCAATACATACATGGCCCGAATACGGTTATGCCGCCGTTGATCTTTTTACATGCGGTGACGATGTGGATCCCTGGATTGCCTACAGGTATCTTGAAAAAATCTTTAAAGCTCAGTACGCTTCAACCGTTGAAATGAAGAGAGGACAAATGGACGCCGTAGTCAAGGGTAAAGAAATGAGAAAAAATGAAATAAAGGAACTTATCGGAGAGGTCGTTCAATGATAATAAACACACCAGATAAATTTTTTCTTGTAGCCGGATCAAGCGACGGACTGACAAAGCTCAATTCATTTGACGGTGCACTTTTAAATTCGGGCATCGGTAATACGAACATACTTAAAATGAGCAGCATACTTCCGCCCCATTCGAAGAGAATCGAACCGGTCAAACTCCCCTATGGTGCATTGGTCCCCGCTGCATACGCATCCATTACAAGCGATCTGCCCGGCGAAATAATCTCAGCCGCCGTTGCCGTTGCAATACCCGAGGATGAAGATTACCCCGGATTAATAATGGAATATTCTTCGAGAGGAATGAAATTGAATGTGGAGAATATTGTAAAGAGAATGGCCGAAGAGGGAATGAGGATGAGAGATAAGAAAATAAAAGAGATTATCGTAAAGAGTGTGGAATACAAGGTTACGCACATAGGGACCGCATTTGCTGCGGTTGTTCTATGGAATTGAGGTAATTATGGAACTTTGGTTTACGGAAAAATATTCGCCAAATTCGGGAATTACAATTAAAGTTAAAAAGGAATTAGCCCATAGAAAAAGCGATTTTCAGGAAATGTCGATTATTGATACATACGAGTTCGGGAAAATTATGGTTCTGGACGGATTCATTATGTTCACCGACAAAGACGAATTCATATACCACGAAATGATAACGCATGTTCCGCTTCTTTCACATAAGAATCCCAAAAATGTGCTGCTAATAGGCGGAGGAGACGGTGGTGCCGTAAGAGAAGTTTTAAAGCATAATTCGGTTGAAAGGGTTGACCTTGTGGAGATAGATAAAATGGTTGTAGACGCTTCCAAAGAATTTTTTCCC
>WFRF01000153.1 GCA_015486655.1 Caldifarciminota bacterium
CATGTGAATAAGATAATGTTAGAATAAATAAAATATAAAAAGGAGGCCCTATGAAAAATCCTAAGTTGTTTTTCGTATTTGTTTTCCTTGTTATTTTTATTGCGGCATTTAATCTACAAGCTGCAAAAAAAATAGGTAGTGGTCAATACAGGATAGCGGATTACAGGTGGATGCAAGCCAATCAGATGAATATGCCACTTACAAACTACGGCATATTCGGACAAACAATAAATGGGAATGCCGGGTTCTATTGGCCCAGCGGTTTCCCCAATGAGACGTATATTTTCGGAGCTGGTATTTGGGTCGGTGGTCTTGTCAGAAAGATAAATGATCCGACCAAATTTGATACGGAAGTTACATGTGGTTATAACCCAAACTCAGGCGGAGATGAATTTATACAAGGTATACCGGGGCATGCCAGTGATCCGGATCAGAAGATCTATTTCTCGTCTGACAGTGATTGGCCTTTAAAAGATGCTCAGGGCAGAGACAGTATTTTATCAATACTTGACAGTTACTATGCATATAACGATTATGATGCATCCAGACATTTTGTCCCTGAAAACAAACCTCTCAACATTACGGTTATTCAGCAAACTTATGCATATTTGGGACCTGGAATAGAAGATATACTGTTTTTTGTCTTTAATGTTGTTCTCGATTCTTCTGCTGACACGGTTCATGATGCATTTTTGGGCGTTTGCGCCGATAATGATATAGGTAATGAATCGGGTGCTTCTGCAAACGATTTGGTAGGATTTGACAGAGCAAGAAATATGGCGTTTCAGTGGCAGAATGACCCCGAATCTGGGTGGGCACATTTCCCCGGAACAATAGCATACAAGTTCCTCCAGGGACCGCCTTCCAACGGTGTAGATACTGTCCACACATATAAAGATCCATATGGTACAACTAAAGTCGATTCAATAGTAATTCATCCCACCGATACACTGGGTATGACTGCTTTCAAGATATTTACAATCGATATTGATCCGGCGGATAAATTTCAAAGATATCAAATTATGAGCGGTTATAACTATAAAACCTTGGATTCCAATAATGTAGAAGATAGTTATCATCCTTACGATGTAGATGTATATGGACCATCTGACAAAAGATTTTTACAAACGGCAGGTCCGTTTAACCTGATACCGGGAGACACGGCAAAGGTTATATATGCGATATTGATTGCAAAAGACACGAGTGAATTACCTTTAAAGGCAGATGAAGCTCAGGCAATATTCGATGCTGGTTTTTTGAATATTTCACCTGAAGCGCCTGAATCACCGGATTTATATGGTATTCCCCATGAAAACAAAGTAACATTGTATTGGGAAAATGCTCCTGAATTTAAGCCGGATAGACATTATGAAGTAACATCTAAAGATTCTATCTGGAAACATACAAGTTCATCAGTCAGTATAAAAATACCGAATATGTTTTATAATCCTGAATATAGAAAATATGATTTCGAAGGATACAGAGTATGGCGAAGCATATATTCGGATCCGTCAACATTCCAAATGTTAGCTTACTTTGATAAGTATGATAGTTTACAGATACTAAGGCAAGACAGCGCATATGATATTGTTGGGGATTCGTTTGTCATAACAAAGGCTGAGACTTTAGGGTTTGATACGGGGCTTCAGTATACATTTACCGATACAAACATACCGTATACGAATATAAGGTATTACTATGCTGTTACATCGTTTGATGCGAATTATTTAAGTTATAAGGTGGATAGTATAAGCGGAGATACGGTAGGAACAGAACCATATAGTTTTGAATCACAAATAAAAGAAAATATGATATCCGTTATACCGTCATATCAACATGAGCTTGTTTCAAATCCTCATTCAATAATCTCATTTGAATATGGAAACTCAGCATTGTCATATGTGAATGTTATCCGTTTTATTGATGCGTATATATTTGATGACATTTTAGATGATTCCACTACTTATCACATGAGATTCGGACCTATAACAGTAAACAAGGAAGGGAATCCCGTATACAGTTTTGGACTGGATACAATGAGCGGAAAGAACAGGAATATTCCTCCGTACGATTCGAGTAATCACTTCCCATATCATATAGAAACATTACCCAAAACAATTGTGGATTCAACATACAAGAATTCACTTGGAGCGTATGAATATGACACATCGTCATTCTGGATAAGTAAAAGATCTATCGAGATACCTTTGTTCGGAGCATTAATCGGAATAGATTCAATAAGCGTTTGTCCGACGAACAACAAAGTGGACAGCATAATGATAAATGATGCGACAGTATATACGGATACACTGGTGTTAACGGATTCAACGCCTTATGCAGGGACACATACACATATAAACAGTGATCCTTACTATAACGGCGGCAGTTTCAAAATTACATGGCACAGAGTGTATGTGGCATCGGAGGGCGATAGTGCGCTTACATGTGATGTGTATGACATGGTAAACGGAATAGAAATACCATATTCACCGAATTGGGATTTCGGTTGGAGGTTCGGAATGAAAGACAGCACGGCAGGCGGCGGCAGCGGTAAATACATGTCCTTCCTGGACTCGACGGCAGATAATTGGAAAGCCATGTACATAGACGGAGTGAGTGTATTCTTCAACTATCATGCGGGAGCCATACCTCCCATACCGAGTAAGAGAATACTTTCCATGAGTCAATCGGATAAACCTGCAGAGGGAGATACCTGGTACATATACAACACGGCTTGTCCTACCCCGTCTCTTGGGAATAGTTACACGATCAAATTTTCGGAAGATAGATCTGGTATTCGTAAGAATATGGAAATATCGAAATATAGTAGTATAACAGTGTCACCGAATCCCTATTTGATAAGTTCACCAAGCAGGAAGGAAGGAAAGGGGCTTATGTTCAAAGGATTACCGGGCAAATGTGATATATCTATTTATTCCATAAACGGTTCATTAATTAGAAGAATCGAGCATAGAAGTTCAGTAGACGATGGTGTGGAATATTGGGATGTCAAGAGCGGTGCAAATACAAAAATAACGAGCGGAGTGTACTTTTATATGGTTGAAACGCTAGATAATAGATTAAGAAAAACCGGGAAAATTGTTTTGATAAGATAGGTGAATTCTTATAAATGTGGTGGATGATTATTATATGAATCACTTTTAAGAATTTTAAAGAGAGGTATTTTATGTATATAAGGAAAATAGTTTATATGATGTTTTCAATAATAATATTGTTCTTTGCGGGGTGTTGTAGTAATAACAGCACAAATATTATAAATTATACACTGGATCCCCCTTCAAAATTAATAACAAGCAAATCATGGTATTATCCGAACAATTATTCTCCTGATACAGTGATTATATCAGGCATTATTCCGGATGATCCCTATAATGATTCAATGTGTTTTCAATATGACGCAGACACGGGAATTGTAAGTACTTGGAGTGATCCTTTCTATTTTAAAATAGGAGACTCGATTGAGCTTACAAAAATGACCTATAATAATCCACCTGAGGATACTGGGGCTCACTATGAATTGAAATGGCGTGTTAGAGATATGGCATGGAATGGTAGTGATTGGTCAGATGCAAAAACCATATCCGTAGGACACTACAATACTATTGACGATAGTGCTCCATTTGTAAATGGAGATACTTCATATACAAAGCAAATCTATATGTGGAATAATGGGGAAATTGTAGAAATACACATGTTGTTATATTCGGGTAACAATTTTGATGCTTACCTTTATGATCCGAATGATTATCTAGTAGCACATAAGAATTCCGTTACTGATTCCGTTGTTTGGAATAAGATTTATACCGATAACAAAGAGGGGGTTTGGACATTAAAAATAGAATGCGAAGCAACATATGCAATGGTACATATAAAGATTAAAACACTGCAGTTTCCTCCTGGAGATACAATAGTGATACATTAACCCAAAAGAAGGATTATAAAAATAAGGTTGTAAACAGGAATAAAATAGATTACTTATAATTGGGGACACAATTAATTGTGTCCCCAATTATATAATCATAAGTTGCATTTATGAAAACAAAAGATAACTGACATAAAGTTTTTACCTAGGGAATTTTGGTCTCTACAATTCAAATTAAGTATTTAACATGTACATACAACATGTCAAATGAGATAATTAAGGTAAGTGGTATAGACATATTAAGAGGCTTCGCTTCAAGTAAGAACTATGAAGCAGGAAGTTAGAAATAGGGAGTTAAGATAATCAATTACATATTTAACTTCTTAGTTCCCAGTTTTTGTTTTCTACTTATTTCTATACATAGCTGCTCCACTTTCAGGGGAGCTATCCGGTTTTACCGGACTGAGGGGTTATGGACTGAAGGAAATTTAGCAGGGAAAATCCGTATGGCTCTATAAACACCCCGTCGCTCTGCGACACCCCTCTTGCCGAGGGGAATTCATTTATCAGTAAGAATTATGAGGTTAAAAGTGGTAAGTATGTTTATACCTATCTACTTTTGACATATATTCAGACCTTTACAAATGAAGCATATTGTTGTATATAAAGGTTATGGGTGCATTGATATTTATTCTTGCCGTTTTTGTATTTGGTTTTATTGTTCTCGTTGTTATTTATAACAAAAAGACCGGTTCATTTAGTGACAGGCACAGAGAA
>WFRF01000154.1 GCA_015486655.1 Caldifarciminota bacterium
ATTGTCATGCAACGAGACATAAAGAAATAATATTATAGGAGGAAAAAATGGCAGAATATAAATTGGAAACACCTTTAAAAGATGCTGATGTTGAGAAGCTGAAAATAGGAGATACCGTTTATTTGTCAGGAGTATTATATACGGCAAGGGACGCGGCACATAAAAGATTGGTTGATTTGATAAAAGAGGGGAAAGAATTACCATTTGATATAAAAGGGGCTGTAATCTATTATGTAGGTCCTGCTCCGGCAAGACCCGGTCGCCCCATAGGTTCAGCCGGTCCTACTACGAGTTACAGAATGGATCCCTATGCTCCTTTATTATTGGATAACGGGCTTAAAGGAATGATTGGAAAAGGCCCGAGAAGTAAAGAGGTCGTGGATGCCATGGTTAGAAATAAAGCGGTCTATCTTGCTGCTACGGGAGGTGCTGCAGCGCTAATTGCACAATCCGTTGTCAGTGCGGAAATTATCGCATACGAAGATCTTGGAACAGAAGCGATAAGGAAACTCGTTGTAAAAGATTTCCCCTGCATAGTGGCAAATGATATATACGGAAATGATTTGTATAAGAAAGGTGTTGAAGAATTCTTAAACAAAAATAAATGACAATAGTTAATAGACGCTTAAATATAAAGAAATTTTGTATTAAATAAGGGAGTAAAATTTATGGATGAAAAAAAGAAGAAGCAGAGAATTGGTGTTTACGTTTGTCATTGCGGAGGCAACATTTCCGAAGTTGTTGATGTTAAAAAGGTGGCAGAAGAAGCATCAAAAATGGGAGATGTTGTCCTTTCGAAAGACTATCCGCATATGTGTTCCGAATTGGGGCAACAGATGGTGATTAACGATGCTAAAAAGAATGGTCTCGATAAGGTAGTTATTGCCGCCTGCTCTCCCCAGTTTCAAGGACCAACATTCATGAAAACAATGGAAAAAGCAGGGCTAAGTCCTTATGTTTTAGAAATGGCGAACATAAGGGAGCAAGCTGCTTGGCCCCATTTTAATGAAAAGGAAAAAGCGACGGAAAAATCCATTGAACTTACGAAAATGGCAATTGAGAAAGTTAGGAAAGACGATTCCTTACAAAAAGGGGAAATTGAAATCGGTAAAAGGGTTCTCGTTATAGGAGCGGGTATTGCGGGAATTCAAGCATCTCTAGATCTTGCCGATGCGGGCTTTAAGGTTACGCTTGTTGAGAAAGAGGCGAGTATAGGCGGAAAAATGGCACAACTTTCCAGAACCTTCCCTACGGAAGATTGCGCCACATGTATTCTTAGCCCGAAAATGGCTGCTGCAGGAGATCACCCGAATATCGACCTTAAAACATATTCCGAGATAGAAAGTATTGATGGATTTTTAGGAAATTTTAAAGTAAAGATCAAGAGGAAACCGAGATATGTTTACGAGGATAAGTGCGTTGCATGCGGTCTTTGCGAAGAGAAATGTCCTGTTAAAATAGAAGATAAATTTAATGAGGGATTAAGTCAAACCAAAGCGATTCACATTCAGTTTGACTATGCTGTTCCCTTTAAATATTACATAGAAGAAAGCCCGTGTCTGCGTTTGCAATACGGCGGGAATGCATGTGGATTATGCCAGAAGGTATGTCCTCAAGATGCAATAGATTTCAATATGAAGCCGAAATATGAGGAGATTACCGTTGATACGATTATTGTTGCAACAGGTTTTGATATTTTTGATGCACACCAGAAACCGGAATATGGATTCGGTAAATTGAAAAATGTTATTAACGGCCTTCAAATGGAAAGAATCATTGTTAAGGCGGCAGAGGGTGTTCAATTGAAGGATTTGGGTAAAAAGGTCGCTTTTATCCAATGTATAGGCTCAAGGGACAAGCAAATCGGAAGACCGTACTGTTCGAGAATCTGTTGTATGTACGCAATTAAACAGGCGAGTCTGGTTAAAAAGATGGATCCCTCAAGGGATGTTTATATTTTCTATATAGATATCCGGGCGTTTGGTAAGTCTTATGAAGAGTACTACAACCGTGCTCAGGAATTAGGAGTGAAGTTTATAAGAGGCAAAGTTGCCGAACTTATGGAAAATCCCGATAACGGTAAGGTTATCGTGAAAGCGGAAGATACGTTAAACAGACAGATGATAGAGGGAGAATTTGATACGGTTTCTCTCTCGGTAGGTATCGGGCCCAATGCAGGTGCGGACAAAATAGTGGATATGTTGAAACTTGCCAAAAGTGCCGATAATTTTATTCAGGAAGCTCATCCGAAATTTAAACCGGTTGATACACTTGTTCCCGGTGTTTTCCTGGCAGGGACAGCTCAGGGACCTAAGGATATTCCTGATACAGTGGCGCAAGCAAGCGGAGCTGCGGCAAGAGCCATTGCTCTCATGAACCAGGGTAAATATTATTTTGATCCGATGTATGCTTTTGTAAATAGCGAGAAATGTACGGGTTGTGAATTATGTATACCCTCATGTCCATATGGAGCAATCAAAATGGTAAACGGAAAAGCCGAGATTAATGCGGCGCTTTGTAAAGGCTGCGGCGTATGTATCGGTTATTGTCCCGAAGGTGCTATTGATATGAATTTATATTCCAACGGGCAACTTCTTGCAGAAGTTCAAACCGCCTTGTCCAATAAAAAAGAAGGAGAACACAGAATCATCGTATTTGCCGACGACATGACATCTTACAGATTGATTGACAGCGTGGGAACTGCTAAAATGTCATATTCTCCCAATTCAAGAATAATAAGGGTTCCTTCGGGCGGCAGGGTTAATGCTGAGTTGATTGTAAAGAGTTTTTACTACGGTGCCGATGCAGTTATCGTAGCCGACGCAGAGGAGAAATCATCTCCGTATTCAACGAGTAAAATCGAAATGATGAGAAATATAGAAATTGCCAAAGGAATATTGAAAGATGCGGGTGTGGAAACAGAGCGACTTCTCGGTGTGAATTTTGTAACAGTACAGCTTGTAGGTTTTGTGAAAACGGTGAATCAATTCGACGAGATGTTAAATCATGTTGAACCTGTAGATATGACAAAAAGAGAAAAATTGATTGAAAATTTAAAAGAAAAAATATGGAGTGAAAAATGAGTAAAACAGTGCAAATAACGGAAGAAGCCGATCAATTTCTTAAAAAGATAGAAGAGCTGAGCGGTGAAAAAATCACCAGCTGTATTCAATGCGGTATTTGTTCGGGAAGTTGTCCCATGGTGAAGGAAATGGATCTTACTCCCGCACAAATTATGTCAAAGACACAACTGGGACAGGAAGAGGATCTATTAAATTCGAAGAGCATATGGATATGCGCTTCATGTTTTAATTGCAAGGTGAGATGTCCGAGGGATCTGGATCTTGCTAAGGTTGCAGAAGCTCTTAGACAGGTCGTTTTGAGAAAAGCGGTGGATAAAATAGATATAAATGCGATTAGTTCCGAAGAGATGATGGAGTTACCTCAAATCGCGCTTGTTGCTGCTTGCAGAAGATTAACAAATTAGGAGATAGATATGGCTATGAAATTACCTTATTATCCGGGGTGTACACTGAAAACCAAAGCTAAAAATTTCGAGACCTCTACATTAGCCGTTGCAAAAGAGCTTGACATTGAACTTGTGGAATTACCCAAATGGAATTGCTGCGGAGCGGTGAGTTCCATTGTTACGGATGATCTTATGCACCAACTCGCTCCGGCAAGAAATTTTGTAAGGGTTCAGGAAATGAATGAAAACGGTCTTGTGGATAACGAATACAGATTGGTTGCACTCTGTTCAATGTGCTATAACACTCTGAAGAGAACAAATTTATTGCTTAAAGACGACCCGGAGAAACTGAAAACTATCAATGATTTTATGTATCTTGAAGAAGATTACAATAACAAGGTCGAGGTTGTACATTTTTTAGAAATTCTTAGGGATATGGGGTTTGACAAGGTTAAAGAGAAAGTGAAAGTCGATTTATCATCGCTTAAAATAGCTCCCTATTACGGTTGTTTACTTTTAAGGCCTAAAGAGATAGCTATTGATAACACGGAGGATCCCCGGATAGAATCCGATTTGCTGGATTCACTCGGTGTTAAACCCATTGATAATCCTTTTAAAAAGATGTGTTGCGGCGCTCACCAAACGGTTCAGGATAAGTACGCGGTTGCGAGAAACACTTATACCATAGTAAGTGGCGCCATAAAAGCGGGTGCCGAAGCAATAATAACGAGTTGCCCATTATGTGCTTTTAATCTGGATAACAGACAAAAAGAGGCACAGGAGCTATACCCTGATTTTGAAGGAATTCCTATTTTGTATTTTACCCAGGTTATGGGGCTTGCTTTCGGTGTTCCCGAAGAGGAATTGGGTTTTGATTTGAATTACAATGATCCTCGTCCTTTATTAAGAGAAAAGAAAATATTAAAATAAAAGGAGGCAATGGATGGAAGATAAAAGA
>WFRF01000155.1 GCA_015486655.1 Caldifarciminota bacterium
AGCTAACCGTAAGGGAGCAGCTTTCGAAGGTGTGCTTAGCGAGGGGGACTAAGTCGTAACAAGGTAGCCGTACCGGAAGGTGCGGCTGGATCACCTCCTTTCTAAGGAGAAAAAATAAGTTTCTTACTCACTCCAAACATAAATTTTTTTAAAAGACATGGGCTTGTAGCTCAGTTGGTTAGAGCGCACGCCTGATAAGCGTGAGGTCGGCTGTTCAAGTCAGCCCAGGCCCACCAACATTGGGGGATTAGCTTAGCTGGGAGAGCGCCGCCCTTGCAAGGCGGAGGTCATCGGTTCGAATCCGATATTCTCCACCAATTTAAAAAGATCATAAACGAGATATAATAGAAGTGAGATAGAGTGATAAAGAAAATCAAGCATAAAGGGCATACGGTGGATGCCTTGGCACCAGATGGCGAAGAAGGACGTGGTTAACTACGAAAAACCTCGGGGAGTTGTAAGCGAGCATAGATCCGGGGGTGTCCGAATGGGGAAACCCGATCAGGAAAAGCCTGATCATTTCCGAGCAATCGGAAAGGCGAACGCGAGGAATTGAAACATCTAAGTACTCGCAGGAAGAGAAAGTAAAAACGATTTCCCAAGTAGCGGCGAGCGAACGGGAAAGAGCCTAAACCTCGAATAATCGGGGGGTAGTGGGACTACGATAACGAAGATAAATGTATAGCTGAACCTAATTGGAAAATTAGACCGAAGAAGGTGAAAGTCCTGTAGGCGAAATAGATTTAAATTTGTAGTAGAATCCCGAGTAGCCCGGGACACGAGAAATCCTGGGTGAATCCGCGTGGACCATCACGTAAGGCTAAATACACGCTGGTGACCGATAGTGAAACAGTACCGTGAGGGAAAGGTGAAAAGCACCCCGGGAGGGGAGTGAAATAGATCCTGAAACCGTATGCTTATAATCAGTCGGAGTTCGGCTTCA
Organism: Caldifarciminota bacterium; assembly: GCA_015486655.1. GTDB lineage: Bacteria > Hydrothermota > 32-111 > QNBC01 > QNBC01 > QNBC01. The sequence goes on from WFRF01000155.1 coordinate 944, forward strand.
GCCGAATGACGGCGTGCCTTTTGTATAATGAGCCGGTGAGTTAATTTAATAAGCGAGGATAATCAGTACAGCTGAGCATCCGAAGCGAAAGCGAGTGTTAATAGCGCGTTAAGTTTATTGGATTAGACCCGAAACCTGGTGATCTACCCATGTCCAGATTGAAGTTCCGGTGACACGGAATGGAGGATCGCACCAACCGACGTTGAAAAGTCGGTGGATGAGGTGTGGGTAGGGGTGAAAGGCCAACCAAACCAGGCGATAGCTGGTTCTCTCCGAAAGCTGTTTAGGCAGTGCCTTGTATTAAGATTTATGGAGGTAGAGCACTGAATGGGTAAGGGGGCGCAAGCCTACCGACCCCAACCAAACTCCGAATGCCATAAATTAATATACAGGAGTCAGGGTATGAGGGATAAGCTCCATATCCGAGAGGGGAACAACCCAGACCGTCGGCTAAGGTCCCAAAATATATACTTAGTGAGAAAGGATGTGATATTGCAGAGACAGCCAGGATGTTGGCTCAGAAGCAGCCATCATTTAAAGAGTGCGTAATAGCTCACTGGTCGAGTGGTGCTGCACCGAAGATGATCGGGACTTAAGTATATTACCGAAGCCACGGATTCCGTATTTGATACGGGATGGTAGGAGAGCATTCCGTTTGCGTCGAAGTTGTGTTGTAAGATATGATGGAGCGAACGGAAGAGACTATGCCGGCATGAGTAACGATAATGCTTGTTAGAAACGAGCACACCGCAAGCCCGAGGTTTCCTGAGTAAAGATAAACTTCTCAGGTTAAGTCGGTCCCTAAGGCGAGTCCTGTAATCAGGGGTAGTTGATGGGAATCAGGTTAATATTCCTGAACCTTTTATATATAGTGATGGAGTGACGCAGAGGTGCACTGGAGATGGGTGTTGGAATACCCATTGAACGCTTTTAGGCAGATAGGCAGGCAAATCCACCTACATAGAGCCGAGGAGTGGGACGAGAACCTAGTTCAAAAGTCCAGTTATAGACTCTGCCAAGAAATAGCTTCTAAGCGTTTACATATATAAGAGACCGTACCGCAAACCGACACAGGTGGGCGAGGAGAGTATCCTAAGGTGTTCGAGAGAATTCTGGTTAAGGAACTCGGCAAAATGACCCCGTAACTTCGGGAGAAGGGGTGCCCCGTAATTGTGAAGTCCGCACGGATGGAGCGAGAGGGGGCCGCAGTGAAGAGGCCCAAGCGACTGTTTATCAAAAACACAGGTCTATGCGAAGTTGTAAGACCACGTATATAGACTGACACCTGCCCGGTGCCGGAAGGTTAAATGGAGGGGTTAGCGTAAGCGAAGCTCTGAAATGAAGCCCCGGTAAACGGCGGCCGTAACTATAACGGTCCTAAGGTAGCGAAATTCCTTGTCGGGTAAGTTCCGACCTGCACGAATGGTGTAACGACTTGGGCGCTGTCTCAACCAGGAACTCGGTGAAATTGTAGTGGCGGTGAAGATGCCGCCTACCCGCGAACGGACGGAAAGACCCCGTGAACCTTTACTGCATCTTGGTATTGTAATTTGGTAAAGTATGTGTAGGATAGGTGGGAGACTGCGAAGATGGTACGCTAGTATCGTTGGAGTCATTGTTGAAATACCACCCTTATTTTATTGACTTACTAACGCGTTTAGTGATCCTGAAAGCGGACATTGCCAGGAGGGCAGTTTGACTGGGGCGGTCGCCTCCTAAAAAGTAACGGAGGCTTACAAAGGTTCCCTCAGGCTGGTTGGTAATCAGCCGAAGAGCATAAAGGTAAAAGGGAGCTTGACTGCGAGACCGACGGGTCGAGCAGATGGGAAACCAGGTCTTAGTGATCCGGCGGCTCTGAATGGAAGGGCCGTTGCTCAAAGGATAAAAGGTACTCCGGGGATAACAGGCTGATACCGCCCAAGAGTTCATATCGACGGCGGTGTTTGGCACCTCGATGTCGGCTCAACTCATCCTGGGGCTGAAGAAGGTCCCAAGGGTTCGGCTGTTCGCCGATTAAAGAGTTACGCGAGCTGGGTTCAGAACGTCGTGAGACAGTTCGGTCCCTATCCTTCGTGGGCGTAGGAAATTTGAGAGGATCTGCATTTAGTACGAGAGGACCGGTGTGGACTAACCTCTGGTGTATCGGTTGTGACGCCAGTTGCATTGCCGAGTAGCTAAGTTGGGACTGGATAACCGCTGAAAGCATCTAAGCGGGAAGCCAACCTCAAGATAGATTTCCCAATAGAGACGTTGTAGACTACGACGTATATAGGTCACAGGTGTAAGTGCAGCAATGTACTCAGCCGAGTGATACTAATAACTCAAATGGCTTGATATTCATAATTACTCTATCTCATAAATAAATTTAAGCCTGATTTTAAATGATGGTGGTAATAGCGATGAGGCAACACCTGTTTCCATTCCGAACACAGTAGTTAAGCTCATCAGCGCCGATGGTACTGCACTGGCAACGGTGTGGGAGAGTAGGTCGCTGCCATCTTTTAAAATTTGGCTTTTTTTGTTGTTATAAAATATTTTATAATTGAAATAAAAGGAAATTTACATAATTAAAGTAACTTAAATCTCCTCGTTCTCTCGAAAACTCTTTACTGCATGATAAATTTTTATTCATTTTATTACCATTCAATTTCCATTATTTCGGTCGAAAAGACTGTATCATTTTTAAGGTCAATTGACAGTATTTTCCAAGCAACGATTGAATATATAAAGAACAATCCAACAAAGAATACAGGTATTTTTCCCTAATCTTTTTGCGACCAAGATGGTAGCGATACCGGAAGAAATTATAACTGGGAACGCATGTTTCCGGTATGCAAGGAGAAATTATAAATAAGAACAAAAACACAATGAAAGGTAAATTGAAAAAATGAAATAATTTACCGTACCAGTTTAAATGACGATTTACATCACTTTTATTGATAATTAAATAATTATTTCTTGCATTAGCGAAACAAGAAAATTTATTGGATACGAGGTGAAAATGAATCGCTTAAATACAGAAATAAAATATTTGAAAGGTGTTGGGGAATTTAAAGCAAAGTTATTAGCAAAACTGGATATTTATACAATTGCTGATTTTCTTGATTTTTTTCCCAGGACTTATATCAGCCGAAAAGTAAATATTCCTATTTCACAATTTAACGTTGGAGAAAATGTTTCATTTACCGGAAAGATTACATCGATAAATAAGAATAACACTTATTCAGGAAAAAGACAATTATCGATTAAAATAGAAGATACGAGTGGCTATATTCTTTGTCGATGGTTTAGGTTTGGGAAATGGTTGTTAGATGAATTAAAAATTGGTGAGGCAATTTGGATTGGAGGTACAATTTCCGAATTTGCCGGGCATTTGGAGATTATTCATCCGCAAATAGAATTCTTGGAAAAGGAAAAACCTGATAAATTTTGGGATAAAAGAGCAATTTTACCTGTTTATAATTTAACCGCCTCATTAACAACACGCGGAATGAGAAAATTAATTGTCAATTTGTTTCGGGATTTTCATCAGGATATTCAAGAGACTTTACCGGATTTTATCCTTAAAAATTATAATTTTGAACCGCGGAATATTGCTTTGCAACGGATACATTTTCCTACTGATTTGAAAAAGGTTGAGGAAGCAAAAAAAAGATTTGTTTTCGAAGAATTACTTTACCAGCAATTAATGTTGGCACGGGTATATTATTCAAATAAAGTTATTAATAAAGGAAATAAATTTAACTTGAACATGACATTAACCTCACAATTAAAAGAAAATCTTCCGTTCAAAATGACGAATGCCCAAAAAAAAGTTCTGAATGAAATTATTCAAGACATGACTTCATCAAAACAAATGCGGAGATTAATTCAAGGAGATGTCGGATCCGGTAAAACTATTGTTGTTCTGTTTGCCATGTTAATTGCACTAGAAAATGGATTCCAGTCTGCATTTGTTGCTCCAACCGAAATATTAGCGGAACAGCATCTCAAAAGTATTTCTTCCTTTCTGGACAATCAATCATCAGTTGTTGTCGAATTAATTAAAGGTGGAAATTATAAAGGCAAAAAAGACATTAAAGATAGAATAACAAGTGGGGAAATAAATATAATTATCGGAACGCATGCTCTTTTTCAAAAAGATATTTTTTTTAAGAATTTAGGTTTGGTTGTTATTGACGAACAGCATAGATTTGGCGTTAAACAACGTTCTGTTTTAGCGAAAAATAATAATAGCCCGGGTTTGCTTTATTTATCGGCAACGCCAATTCCTCGTTCACTTTCGATGACCGTTTTTGGTGATTTGGATATTTCTATTATTGATGAATTACCACCGACGCGTAAAGTTGTAACTACAATTTGGAAAAATAATTCTAAGAAAAATATTATTTATGAGAAAATTCGTGCAGAGTTGAACAAAGGGCGTCAGGCTTATGTGGTGTGTCCTTTGGTTGAGGAATCGGAAAAATTGGATTTATTGGATGCGACGACCATTTTTTTTAAATTAAAAGATGAAATATATCCGGAGTTTAATTGTGCGTTATTACATGGAAAAATGAAACCGAGCGAAAAAGATCAGGTGATGACGGATTTTAAAAATCATAAATATGATCTTCTTATTTCCACAACAGTTATTGAAGTAGGAATTGATGTTCCAAATGCTACAATTATGATGATTGAACATGCGGAAAGATTCGGATTGAGCCAATTGCATCAATTAAGAGGTCGAGTTGGGAGAGGTTCGGAAGCTTCATTTTGTTATTTGATTTCTTATTCACCTATTTCAAAAGAAGGACGTGAAAGATTATCGATGATGGTTAGGACAAATGACGGTTTTTTAATTGCGGAAAAAGATTTGGAATTAAGAGGTCCCGGAGATTTTTTTGGAACAAATCAATCCGGAATGCCGGGCTATCGTCATGCAAATATTTTGCGTGATCAAGTTTTTTTGAAACAAGCCCGCGAGGTGGCAATTGCGATAATAAAAGAGGATTTCGATTTGAAATTAGAGAAGCATAAGGCATTACACAATAATTATTTTCCGAGATATTACGAAAGAGAAAAATTGTTTAAATTTTAGTAAGATAGTAATGAATAAATTCAAGGAGCTAAAGTGAGCTTTTTAGATAGAAATAAGATGAAGTTATCGATATTTATTTTTTTTATATTAT
>WFRF01000156.1 GCA_015486655.1 Caldifarciminota bacterium
GCATGTTGACAAGAACCATTTTAAAGCCTATTTCTCTGCTGATAAAATGGGACAATGTGTTAAAGATTTCTTTTAAACTGAGTGTGGACATTAAACTGTTTGCTATATAATTAATAATATGTAATTTCTTTTCAAGATTATTTATATATGAAGAGTACATTTTAATATCACTGTTATATAATCTCTCTATTTCATTCAGATTACTTAAAATAAAAGCATATTTAACTATTTCAAGAATCTCATCTCTCATAGGTTCCATTTTTTCTTTACTTAAAATAATGATAACCCTGTCCTCTCGCCTATCCCTAAATCTTATAAAAAGCAGATAATTCTTTACTAACTTTTCACTGAAGTTTTTTTTCATCTTCAAACGGTTCAATGAATACGTTTTCTGAAAAATAAGTTGGTTTTTTCTTAGTAACAGGGATTTTGCAGGTAACATCTTATTGTACAAAAAAAGTGATTTCAACACATCTTTCACTTTGGCTCCGTAAATGCAGTCATATGAGTACCTGTCGGCATTATTGTCCCGTTTAATAAATGAAATAATAACAGAATCTTCGGGTAAAAATCCTTTCATATAAGAAAGCATCTTGTTTTTACTGTCAGATATTTCCAAAAATTTGAGTAAACCGCTGATACTATGCTTTTTCTTCATTTCTCATTAATTAATAAAGTAATCTATTTCTCCCCCTTCCCCTTTACTAATATCTATACCGTCAGGCAGTTTTGTTACTTTGTCTGTTACGCAAATAACCTTCTTCTGCAGCAAATATCCTATAGCCGCTATTCTGTCCATATAGGAAACAACAAATTCGCTTTTATTGATTATTTTTGCAAGATCACCGGCGGGTATCGGTACTTTGATATTAAGGACGGACGGCTTCATTATTTTCTCCCCTCTGTACCTTTCAAATAGTTCCTGATTAATGCAAATGCCTTTCCCGCCTGATTTTCTCAACCTTAAAAAGCCGCTTAAATTCTTTTTCTTTATACAGAATATAGCGTATAGCGATTGTAGAAATTCATCGTAGTGATTACGGTAAACCAGTGATATGTCATACCCCTGTAAAATGTTTCCCACTGATATGGATAATAGCGGATTACATGACGATTTAAAATATTTCCCCACTGTATTCCCAGTAAAATCAAAATTTATATAAATGGAGTTTTTATATAGCAAAAAGAGTCTTCTTTTTATTGTTTTGACACTGTTTTTATCGGATAAATCAACTTCTACCAAAGCATTATTAAAAAGATGTGATATATCGGAACTTTCCCTGTCTGTTAAAAATATTACTTTCTTGTCAAGGGATATAAGCTTCTTCTCAATGTTCAAAAGCGGTTCTAACATTAGGTATAGAAAAAACTCATTTTCAGGCAAAATAAAAATGTATTTCTCTGCTTTTCTTAATTTGACAACAGGATTTATTAGCTGTGGTTTTTCCTCAAATACAGCCTTGACACTTCGCAATATGTTCATAGCTTATAATACAATATTATTGTTTTTTAATCAATGAGTAATAACAAATTTCCCTCTGTAAAGGGAATATTCTGTTTTTGCAACGAAGTAATATATGCCGTATTTCTTATTGTCGGGCATTAAAAAAGTTCGCTCATCAAGATTCGTATCAATTTGCACTCTCTTCCCGTTTAGCGTAAACACGTAAAAGCCCGTTAATCTTGCAGTATCATCAATGGAAATATGTCTTAGTTTATCAAGTCCGCCGATTGAAGGCCAGATATAAGCTTTTGCCCTGGTCTCTATATTGAAATTAAAGATGCCACTCGACTTTCCTCTATTCCTATAGGCATCTATAGGACTCATATAGACATAATAGTTCCCGCTTTTCAGGTTGTATAGTTCAATTTCCTTATCAACCGATTTTTTGCCTAAATATGACTCTTTTTTAAAAGTTCCCCGGCTGAGATCATCAATATATATCCACCCGCTTGTAGAATCTACGATTAACTTTATACTGTCAATTGCCATTGTATCACAAATCGAGAAACCCTCCCACTTGGAATTATATTTAGGGCGTAGTATATCAGAATAAACGCTTCCGTTCTTGTAAAACAATACGGTAAGACCCGCATTATAAGAGTAACATTTCAAAGAAAGAAAAACGGGTTTTGAACCCGTATATAATGTTATATACCCCCCATTGCTGAAATAGCTATAATTGCCCTCGTAACTCTCTCCCGAA
>WFRF01000157.1 GCA_015486655.1 Caldifarciminota bacterium
AGAATTAATAATTATTTTCTTTGACGAAATTTCACCTGCCTGAATCTCTTGCAGTGAGGCGCCAGAAATATATGAAATATATGCCGGGATTAGCGGCAAAACACACGGCGATACAAAAGAAAGAATTCCCGCAATTAAAGCAGTAATAATAGAAACATTAGTCATTTATCAATCAGCTCCTTTCAACAAAATTTAATTCATTTAACATTTCATTTTAACTAAAAAAGAAACTTCTGCAAGAAACCGAATTGCCTCACGAGAAAACTATATAAAATTACATTGCTAATTCATTAAAATAAATTCAAAAATTATAGAATGCAAAATTATAAAAAAATAAAGCTTTTAATCCGTGTAGTTTAGCATTAGTTTTTATGATAGCCCTGCTTCCAAATAAAAACAGGCAGGTGTATTTTACCTGCCTGGTATATGCTTTATGTAGCTTATTGCTTAAAATGTGTGTTAGTGCATACCACTAAACAGCATTTTATAAATTCCTTTTTCTTTACGGCCAGTAGTAGATTGTTACAGTTTGAGTATTACTATTCCAATCAACAGTTGCGCCAAGCTGTTCTACAATAAATCTCAATGGCAGATATGTCCTTCCGTTTATTATAATAGGTACCACTTTACTGTTATTCGGGTCTATCTGAGTTTTAATACCATCTACAAGTGCAATGTTACTTCCTATTTTAAGAATTATCGTATGCCCGTTTAAGTTAATGGTTACTTCTCTTGTTTTTCCGTTCCAGCTGATTGTTCCTCCTAATGATTCTATCAGTACTCTTATTGGAAGAAGCGTTCTGTTGTTTCTTATAACTGGTTTGCTTCCCTGTGCATCAATTGGTTTCTTTATCCCATTTACAGTAATAAATGGACTTCCTATTTTAAGATTAACCATATAAGAAGGAACTGTTTTTGCAGGAACATACAAAACTACAAACGTTTTCACAGAGATATTCCCGGCAATATCAGCGGTTTTCAAGACAATCTTATTTTTTCCTTTACTTAAGGAAATATCTACATTGAATTTTCCTTGAGCATTAACATATGCAATTTTTCCATTTATGCTTACATATTTTACACCCGTTATAAGATCAAAAATCCTGCCAGATATTGTTATATTTTTCGAGGAAACAGAGGTAGGGATATTATTGATTTTAATAACAGGGGGTTTCGTGTCAGAGATTACTTTAAATTTCTTTATGGCAAAATTTCCGGATGCATCATATACAATAACTTCAATATCGTTTATTCCTTCAAACAAAGATATCGTAGGGTCGTTTCCTACTGGAAGCCCAGCTACATCCTTAATAATAATATCATTATTTTTTACTACTGTTCGCGAAATTCTTCCCGAATTATCAGTTGCTATAATGGTAAAAGAAAAAGTGGAAGAGTCAGTAATAATGGTTTTATTTACATTTACATCAGGGATAGAAACCACCGGGGGAACAGTATCTTCTTGATTTCCTGACGGATTAACATTAGAGCTACTCTTAGTTGTAAATGTTTTATCTCTGCCATAACTTATTCCCGTAGAATTTACAGCAACTGCTCTAAAGTGATATGTAGTATTAGGTGTAAGATTTATAATAACAGCTGAAAAATGCCCGGGGGTATTAAGGACTTGATGGAAAGTTTCGTAACCGTATGTTGTATCTGTCCCGTATTCAAAGTAAACGGTTGCGGAAGATGCGGTACCCATATCTGTGAGGTTTCCGTTAAGGGTTGCAGTAGTTTGTGTGACGTTGGATGCGGAGAGAGTCTGAACAACCGACTTCAAGAACTTTACGATATCTGATTGGAAACGAGGAATTACTTCGGAGTTTCCACGATAGATCTCCGCAATACCTATTACGCTTACTGTGTCGCCTTCTTCGATATCACTTGTATCGATACCAGTTGCACCTTTTATATATATCTTTACGCTGTTTCCCTCGGAGCCTTCTACATAGAAGGAACTACCAGACTTAGATGACACTGTTCCCTGAATTTTAACAAGCTCACCGTAATATGCAGAAATGTCTGATATTTC
>WFRF01000158.1 GCA_015486655.1 Caldifarciminota bacterium
GGGATGGCGGAATTGGCAGACGCAGCGGACTTAAAATCCGCTGGAGGTTAACTCCGTGCCGGTTCAAGTCCGGCTCTCGGCATTTTTTTAATCCCCTTGATAATTTCAAAAAAATGTAATAGATTATTAACATGGAATCAGTTTATGAAGTTCTTAAAGCCACAGCTGAAAATTTTCCCGATAATTACTCTCACAAATATCGGGTAGATGGGCATTTTACTAAAATTACGTATTCCGATTTATTTAAAAAAATCCATTATCTTCGACAAGGCTTCCATTCAATCGGAATTAAACAATACGATCATGTTGCACTTTTCTCGGATAACAGAATAGAATGGATTATTACCGATCTCGCATTGCTCTCCCTGGGGGCTGTTGATGTCCCGAGGGGTACCGACTCCACCAAAAAAGAACTGTTGCATATATCCAAGCATTCTGATGCACGATTCTTAATTGTCGAAAATTGCAAATTGCTCGATAAGCTTTCTCCGGAGATAAAAAAAATATTTCCCAAAACCCACATAATATCATTTGAAAAATGCAAAGGTTATTTATCGTTTGATGATATTATCGAAAAGGGAAAATCACTGGCCGTAAATAAGCGTATAGGCAAGGTCAACGTTAAAAAGGATGATCTTGCAACAATAATATACACATCGGGAACAACGGGAAAACCCAAAGGTGTAATGCTCACACACGGCAATTTGTTACATAATATAAGGGCTATAACCCCCTTATTAAAAATACGCGACGGTTCAAGGGACAAAACCCTTTCCATTCTCCCCGTATGGCATGTGTATGAGCGAACATTTGAATACTGCACATTCTCAGCCGGAGCACAACAGGTCTATACCGATACAAAACATTTTGTTCATGATCTAGAGCATGAAAAACCAACATTGATTTCCTGCGTGCCGAGAATCTGGATAATGGTTTACAGAAATATCGTAAGCAAGGTAAAAAAAGAGAAACCTTTAAAAAAAGCCATCTTTTACGTCCTGCTGAACATTTCACTTTCCTTTGAAAACAGCATGAGAATAATCTTCAGAAGGGATACGGTTATAAAACCCGAATCCTTTATAAAATCCCTTATAAAGATGCAAAAAGCAATTATACTTATCTGGCTTCTCCTCCCCTTAAAATTTTTAGCTTCGGAAATGTTTCATCCGATTAAGAAAAGAATTGCGCCGCGCTTGAGAGCAGCCTTCAGCGGAGGCGGAGCGTTACCTCCCTATATTGACAACTTTTTTAATGCAATCGGTATAAATATTTTGGAGGCATACGGCTTAACGGAAACATCCCCCGGCATATCCGGCAGACATATAGATCATAATGTACTTCACACGGTAGGACCTCCCTTTACGGAAACCAAAGTAAAAATCCTCGATGAAAACGGTTATCCTCTGCCGAAAGGGGAAAAGGGAGTCCTCTATGTAAAAGGTCCGCAGGTTATGAAGGGATACTATAAAAACAAAAAAGCTACAGAGGCAGTACTCGATAAAAACGGTTGGTTGAACACGGGGGACCTTGCCATTATGACTCAAAGGGGAGAACTGATTATAATGGGCAGGGCAAAAGATACCATAGTTCTATTAAGCGGCGAAAATGTCGAGCCTACACCCATTGAAAAAAAGCTTATGGAATCGGATATTATTTCAAACGTGGTTGTTCTCGGACAGGATGAAAAGGATCTCGGTGCACTAATTACCGTTAATGAAGAATATATAAAAAAAGAAATAGGAGATACGATAAAAGACCTTGAAAATACCGCCATAGGGAAGAGGATAAAGGAAGAGTTAAATAAACTCGTAAACGAGGACTCCGGATTTAAGTCATTTGAGAAAATAAGGCACTTTAAAATATTGCCCAGCGGTTTTAAGGTCGGCGATGAAATGACGGAAACACTTAAAATAAAGAGAAACGTCATAAGAAGAAAGTACGAGAAAATTATAAAAGATATGTTTAAAAAGAAATGATAATCCGATATTATGAACCGGAAAGGGAAAAAAGAAATGATGAATAAGGA
>WFRF01000159.1 GCA_015486655.1 Caldifarciminota bacterium
ATATTTAAGAAAACTCTTATATAGGCTTGAGAAACAGGGTGCAATAGAGAGGATTGAGAGAGGTAAGTATATTATTATACCCTTACATGGAGAAAAGGGGGAATATACGCTCCATGAGTTTATAATCGCTTCTATTCTTATAAACCCTTATGCAATTTCATATTGGAGTGCATTAAACCACTACGGATTAACAGAGCAGATACCCGGAACAGTGTTCATACAAACAACAGCATGGAAGAGAAAACAGAAAATGGAAGTATTGGGAATTAATTATAAAATTGTGAGGATTAAAAAAACCAAATTCTTCGGCGTAAGAAAAGAATGGATTGAACAAACTCAAATTAATATCACGGATAAAGAAAAAACCATAATTGATTGTCTCGATAGACCCCATTACTGCGGAGGAATAGTGGAAGTAGCAAAGGCTTTAAAATCAATGAAGTATGATGCCGTCAAGCTTAACGAATATGCTGTTAAAATAGGGAATTCCGGCGTGATGAGAAGAATGGGGTATCTATGTGAACTTCTCAATATAGATATCAAAATACCTTTGATAAAAACAAAAAATTACCTTTTACTTGATCCTTCTATGCAAATGAAAGGTAACAAAAATGCAAAATGGCACTTAATTGTAAACATTGACAATAAAATATTGGGGGAACTCGAATGATATCTTCACAGGAAATAAAAGCAAAATCAAGAGAAACTTATCATGAGAAATTGGGAACAAAGCGATTTTATCGTAATAAGCCGACTTTGTTGGCAAAAAAAGATGTCATGCTGAACTTGGTTCAGCATCTCAATGAGATTCCGGATCAAGTCCGGAATGACCGATTTCACTTCTTAGTTCTAAGTTCTCACTTCTCACTTATTTCAGAATACCCCTCAGTCCGTTAAACGGACAGCTCCCCTAAAAGAGGAGCAGCTATTTATATGGAATATAATAAAATCACTTCCAATTTCACTTCTTAGTTCTTAGTTCCCACTTCTCACTTATTTCGGAATAACCCCTCAGTCCGGTTAAACCGGACAGTTCCCCTTGAAGAAGAGCAGCTTTTTACATGAGAAATTCATTGGAAAGGGTTTATTCTTTCTGATGGGTTTTGATGTAGCTCTTTGACTGCCTCTTTCTCGTCTTCTCATCGAGAATCTTTTTTCTCATACGGATGCTCTTGGGCGTAATCTCGAGCAATTCGTCATCATCTATGAACTCAAGACACTGCTCCAGACTAAAATCAAGTGGGCGGGTTAGTTTTATTGCGTCATCGGCACCGGCAGCCCTCATATTGGTAAGCCTTTTTCCCTTGCATACATTTACGACTATGTCGTTTTCCTTGTTGTGAATCCCTACGATCATTCCCTTGTACACCTCGACACCGGGACCTATGAAAAGTTCCCCTCTGCTCTGAAGGTTGTTTAGGGCGAATGCCGAAGAAGTACCGGGTTCCGAAGCTATGAGTACGCCTCTGTTCCTGCCGTCGATGTCTCCCTTATAGAATTCATATTCGTAAAAACTGTGATTTAAAATTCCCGTTCCTCTCGTATTTGTGAGAAATTCGTTAGAAAATCCCATTAATCCTCTGACGGGGACCTTGAATTCAAGTCTCGTGTAGCCGTCTCCTCCCTGAACCATGTTAATCATTTCTCCCTTCCTCTTTCCGAACAGCTCGATTACTACCCCTACAAATTCGTCTGCCACATCTATTATTGCAAGTTCAATTGGCTCTGCGGTTTTTCCGTTTATCTCCTTAAATATGACTTCCGGTTTGGATACTTGAAATTCGTATCCTTCTCTTCTCATATTTTCTATTAAAATTGCAAGTTGCAGTTCTCCCCTGCCCTTTACGATGAAGGAGTCCGTAGAGTCGGTTTTTTCCACAACAAGACTTACATTTGTGAGGAGTTCTTTCTGAAGGCGATCCCATATATTTCTCGATGTGACGAATTTTCCCTCTTTCCCCGACATGGGGGAATCGTTTACCTTGAATGTGATTGCAACAGTCGGTTCGTCTATGTTTATAAGGGGGAGAGGTACAGGATTATTCTCATCGGCTATGGTTTCTCCGACATTCATCCTGTCCGTTCCGGATATGGAAACGATGTCCCCGGCATAAGCTTCCTCAACCTTCTTCTTAGATAGCCCCTCGTAATCAAATATCATGGTTACCCGAAAGAGCAGTCTGTCGCCGTTTTTCTTAAGTAAAACAACCTCGTCTCCTATTTTTACCTTGCCGTTGTAAATTTTCCCCGTCCCGATTTTCCCGAGATAGTTATCGTACTCAATAGCGGAAATGAGAAACTGGAAAGGTTTTTTAACATTCCCTTCCGTGTCCTTTACATTTTTTATAATGGTTTCAAAGAGCGGTTTCAAATCGTGACTTTCATCTTCAATTTCGTATTTTGCAATACCGTCTTTTGCGGAGGTATAAATAACGGGGAAATTGAGTTGATCGTCATTTGCATTGAGTTCCACGAAGAGGTCGAAAACACTGTTCAGGACATCATCGGGTCTTGCGTTAGCCCTGTCTATTTTATTCAGAACCACTATGGGGTTTAATCCTATTTCAAGCGATTTTTTCAATACATACTTTGTCTGAGGCATTACCCCTTCGGCTGCATCTACAATCAAGAGCACCGAATCGACCATCTTCAGTATCCGCTGGACTTCACCGCCGAAATCGGCATGTCCGGGGGTGTCTACGATGTTTATTTTGTAATCCTTATAATGAAACGAAGCGTTTTTTGAAAAAATCGTTATTCCCTTTTCCCTCTCGAGGTCGTTGGAGTC
>WFRF01000160.1 GCA_015486655.1 Caldifarciminota bacterium
ATGATAGACTTGTAAATGAGAAGCACAAGCTAAAAATGGTGGCTATAACGGCATCGATGAGAAAATTATTGCTTATGGCACATGCGGTATATCATACAAAGAAACCCTATGATGAGATGGTTGATATGTAATTTTTTACTTGACATTAATCACAGTATCTCTATATAGGGGAATTTACTGATGTAGCCTTGAATCAAATTCAAGGCTACAATTTTGCCACCAAAAGTGAGTATTTTGAAGTTTTAAATTATTAAGTGCAAAAAATTCATATAATTGACAAATTGAAATAATTAAAATATTATTAAATATAGGTATTTTTGACGGGAGGACATGCTATTAAAAGCAAGTTGAATTTTTCAGACAGTTTGAATATTGTCAGAGAATTATTTTTCTTAAGTACAAACATGCTGTCTGAAGTATTAGATGCCAAGGATGAATATACGGAAGGACATTCCCAAAGAGTGAGATTGTTTTCACTTGAAATCGGTAAAGAGCTGAATTTGTCCGAAAGAAACCTTGCTATTCTATCCCTTGCCGCAAAACTGCATGATATAGGGAAGTTGGAGATAGATGACAGGATACTGAAAAAACCCGGTAAATTAACCGTAGAAGAGAGAAGCGAAATAGAAAGGCATCCTATTTATTCGCAGGAACTGCTCGGCAGGCACCCCATTATACAACCTGTTTTGGATGCTATAAGGTCGCATCATGAGAGATTATCCGGCAATGGATACCCCGATCATCTTAAAGGTGAAATGATTCCTCTTTTTTCACGTATTATTGCTGTTGCAGATGTTTTCGATGCAATGACTTCAAAGAGAGTATACAGAAAAAGGGAGTTCACCGATGAGGAAACGATAAAATATTTGAGTAAGCAAAAAGGGAGGAAATTTACTCCGGAAATTGTTGATATATTTGTCGATTTGTATAACCACGGTGTTGTTGATTATTGCAGGGGAATTTATATGATAAAGAAGGATATATACAAATCACTTGAATTGTTCAGAAGTGCATTGGACAAATATAATAAACCGGATATCGATCGGGTCTATCTTATGATGGGGATAGTTCTGAATATGGTGTGGAAGCCCATGGAAGCCATTTATTTCCTAAATAAAGGTTTGGAAGTTAACGGAGAGTATAAATACAGAATAATGAATGAGATTGCCCTTTCTAACTACTACATGGGTAATTTGGATGCGCTTTATAAGAATTTTTTATATTTTAATGAGAACAGCGAACATATTTCTCTAACGGAGAAAATAAGAGCGTACAACAGTATTTTGATATACTACTGGAAGAAAAGAGAACTTGAAAAGGCTTTGATGTATGGTGAAGAACTGCAAAATATGTTTAAGAAATTCGAGGAAGAGGAAGATTTTTCAGAAGACGATGATATATTCACATTTATCGAAAAGAAGAGAAGAGATTTTGATGATATGATTTATATCAAAGCAAAGAGCTACAATATAATGGCGGAAATAATGTTTGATCTTGATAAATTGAATGATTCCATGAAGTATTACAACAATTCTCTGAGCATAAAAGCAATAACCGGTGATACATTGGGAAGAGCCATGAGTTTGTTGGGTATGGCAAACATATACTTTGAGATGAAGAAATACGAGGAAGCCGAAACTACGGCGGTTAACAGCTTGATTGCAAATCACGAGAACCGAGATAAGTACGGTATTTTCTTATCAAGTATGATGCTGTCTGATATATACAGAGAAATGAAAAACTATGATAAAGCACTTTTTTTCCTCATAAAAGCAAGAGATTTAAAAGACTATGCAAGAAAGACCGATGACCAGTATAAGTATTTCATATCAGAATGGCTGTATCAAATCGAGAAAGGAAGAGCTGATCATATTATTGATGATATAAAAAGTAAACTCTCCGAACAGGGGTATAGTGACAAGATTAAGGGTATGATGTATTATTGCCTCGGTCTGGCATTGGAGAACGAAAACAAAAAGGAATCAATTTCAGCTTATAAGCAAGCACTTGGCATCTTTAATTCTTTACAGATACTACCATACATAAATAAAGTAAAAAACAGATTGTCCCTAATTGAGAAGGTTTGAATAGTATCCTTATTTGTTAATTCATACTGATATTGTATGAATTATTGATTTTACCATATCGTTTTTCTTTACATTCGCCCCCGTTTTTCATTAAATATATATATGAATTTCAGTTATTTACCCACCTTTAGGGTTTGACATGAAAAATATTATATGATAACATAAGCATTGCTAAAAAGTGGAGGTATTATATGAAAATTGTCGTACTTGCCAAGCAAGTGCCGGATACTAAAAATGTGCCGGAAAATGCCATGAAAGAAGATGGCACGTTAAATAGGCAGGCTTTACCTGCCATATTTAATCCGGAAGATTTAAATGCGCTTGAAATGGCTCTCGAATTGAAAGATAGATACGGAGCGGAAGTTACAGTAATATCAATGGGTCCTCCCAATGCAAAAGAGGTATTGAAAGATTCTCTTTACAGAGGGGCAGATGGAACCGTTTTAATTAGTGACAGGAAATTAGCGGGTTCCGATACGCTTGCCACATCGGTTGC
>WFRF01000161.1 GCA_015486655.1 Caldifarciminota bacterium
TATATCCAGGATATACCATATTGACAGAGGATATGAGAAAATAGAAAAAAAACTTTCCGGAGTGGGAGCGTCCATAGAAAGAATAAAACCAAATCAGGAGGAGTAATGTTTAAATCTTTTGAAGATATCTACGAACTTGCCCAAAAAAACGGTAAAAAAAGAATGTCCGTTGCCTGTGCCGCGGATGAAACTGTTTTAAGCGCATGTTATGAAGCCTCAAAGATGGGCATAGTCGAGGCGGTTTTGACCGGAAAAAAAGATGAAATCACCCCGTTACTTGATAAGCTGGGCATTGCTTCCGACTATTTTGAAATAATCGAAGGAGTTGACAACCGCGATTCTATTCTCAAAGCGGTAAAACTCGTACGAGACGGAGATTGTAAATTCATACTTAAAGGTTTCACGCAAACGGCTGATTTCTTGAGAGGGGTGCTCGACAAAGAAGTCGGACTCAGAACGGGAAGGCTTCTCAGTCACACGGCAATTGTTGAAATCAAGAAATTTAACAGAATTATACAGTACACCGACGGAGGAATGAATATATATCCGGATTTGAATGCAAAAGTCCAAATTGTCAAAAATGCAATAGAGCTTGCTCATGCCATGCAGATAGAGGTACCCAATGTTGCCGTATTGGGTCCCGTGGAAACAGTAAATCCCGATATACAGGAAAATATTGACGGGGCAATATTGAGTAAAATGGGACAACGCGGACAACTGGGAAAATGCAACGTAGAAGGACCGCTTGCCATGGACATAATACTCTCGAAAGAGGCTGCGGAACATAAAAAACTCAAATGTGACGTATGCGGTAATGCCGATATAATACTTGTACCGAATCTTGTTTCCGGCAATTCCATTGTAAAAACCATGGTATATACTTCGGACATAGAACTTGGCGGATTGATACTCGGAGCCAAGGCACCCTGCTTACTACTCTCGAGAGCCGACACCCTTAAAACCAAACTCAATTCAATTGCTTTGGGCAATGTGGTAACGGATTAAAATGAAAAGAACATTCTTTCTTCTGTTTTTATTGTTACCTGTTTTGCTGATTGCAACGGAAACGGATGATTTTACCGTTGCTGTGGAACAGATGAACGACGGTTTTTATTCACAGTCAATTAGTACATTTCAAAAACTGTACAATACATCAAAATCACCTGAAATACGGGAAAAATCACTCCTCCTTCTCGGAGAGAGTTATCTTCGAGCTCAAAAGACAAACAAATCGATCAAGTCATTCAAGATTTACCTAGAAAGTTACCCCGAAGGTAAATTCATAACCTTTGCAAATTCCCGCATAGGTGTCGCATACATGAAAAAAGGAATTTATAAGAATGCAATTTACTATCTTGAAAAGGCTTTAAAAGATAAAAACACTCCATATAAAAGCGAGATTGCCGTTAATTTGGCCGAGTGCTACGGCAATTTGGGAAATCCCGGTAAAGGTATATTTATCGTCGAAAATACATTGAAGACCTCTTCAAGTAACAGAGAACTGTTATATATGGAACTTGCCGTATTATACAATAAAAAGGGGAATTACAAGAAAGCTATTTCTGCCATAAAAAATGTTATTAACAGCGGCAAAACCGCATACTTAAACAGAGCTTACTACCTGGCAGGCGAGATCTATTTCAAATACGGCAATTATGAAAAGGCAATAAATTATTTAAACCGGAACCTTCAATCTTATAATGATTATAAATATCCGTCAATCTACTTACTCGGCGAAATCTACACGGTTACAGGCAATTATTTCACCGCTACAAAGCTATTCAAAGAACTGTCGGGCAAATCCCGGTTTAATGAAGCCGGAATGTTCGGTTTAGCCTGGTTGGAATACCAACGCGGAAATTATAAAACGTCTCTTGAATATTTGTCAAAAATATCAAAAAAATCCAAATTAGTCGACAGGAAACTCTTCTATGAGGCACTCTGTTACAAGCAGTTGAAGAATGACAGCCTGTTTCTCTCTTTAGCCGACAGTTTGGTAAAATCGACTTCGGACAGAATGCTTTCAAACCGTATGGAATATGAAAAGTTCGATTATTATCTCTCTAAGAACAACGATACTATGATTAAATCGCAATTGAAAACTCTCCAAAAAGTAAATTCCGATTACTATAAACTAGCATTGGCAAATTATCGGTACAGGAACAAAAAATATAACGATGCCCTTATTTTATTCAAATCTCTTCTGAATAACAGACGTATAAAGGAATACTCCCCCTCAATTAAGTACCATATTATTCTAACGGAATCCAAATTAAAAAGATATGACAAATCTCTTTCGTATATAAATACATGGTGGAATTCTTTATCTTTCTATCATAACGAACTTACTCTTTTAAAAGCCGATATATTCATAAAATCCGGGCAATACAAAAAATCTCTCAGTTTGCTCGGGCATTACTATTCCACCGCCAAGAAACCGTATAAGGAATTGGCTCTCAGAGCTCTTGCCTGGACATATCTTAAGATGAAAAATTACAAAAATGGATATGTATACTTCAAAAAATTCGTAGACAACTATCCGGAATCCCAATATTACAACGAGGCTCTTCTTGAACTCGGGAACTGCTCTTACAACATAGGTAAAAAGGATGAAGCTTTGCTGTATTACTCTAAAATAAAGGGTAAGAAGGAAATACAAAAAGCATTGTTCCGACAGGGAAAAGTCCTTTACGAAAAAGGTGATTACATGTCGGCAATTAAAATTTTAAAAACATTTGTTGAAAGATACCCCGCAAATGCCGTGTCCGATGATGCTCTGTATTATGTCGCCCTGGCTTTTTACAATACGGGAAAAGCCGACAGTGCCGTTTACTATTCAAAGAAAATCTTGAATGATTACAAAAATAGTGACAATTATTATGATGCCGTTCTTCTCCTCGGTGATATATCTTATAATAATGCCCGATATACGGAAATGCTGAACTACTACTCCGATATAATAAAGAACGATGCCGACACAATTCATGCCAAACACGCTTTAAATACGATTATTGATTATTTCAATACCATTAATAAAACGAACGGGATTGTACCATACTTTAAAAATAATTATTCCGAAATCCTGAGGTTAAAGCAAAATTATAACATATTTATCGCAAATTACCTCATTGAAAAAGGACTCTATAAAGCCGCTTCCGAATTTACAGACAATATATCATCAAGTAAATACTCCGGTGAGAAGAATTTTCTGAAAGGGAAATTGCTCATTGCAAAAGGAGACACTTTAAGCGGAATAAATCTTTTAAAATCGACAAATCGTAGTTTTGCGCAATATGAAGTCATTAAATTATACTACAACACTTACAAATACGATTCTCTCCTATATTATGTCAAAGCCTATGAAAAAAATTTTACATACTCCGACCGAATGAAGTTTCTCGAGGCATACGCCTTGTTTTGGCTGAACAAGGATATAAAGCAAATAAATGCAAGCATTCCCCCTTACAATTCCCGCATTTCCATAATGAAACTAATAAGAAATTACGATAATAACAAAAATATAAAAACACTGGATGACGCAGTTAAATTCTTTTCTTCAGACGATCCTTTCACAAAGGCATACGCCACATATCTGGCGGGAGAGATAAAGTACGACTCCGGTAATTATAATGATGCATTGGGGTATCTGCTTAAAATTAAATATATTTATGACAAAGCTGATATAATTCACAGGGCTCTTTCATTGGCTTACGAGATCGTAAAGTCAACTAATTCCGAAGAAAAAAACCGTATTTTACAGGAAATGGACAAATATGAAAAACTTCTTAAGAATTAGCATCCTTTTTACCGTTTTTCTCTTGATTTTTAATACGACTAAAGCCGAGTCCGAGGTGTATTCCGATACTGTGACCCAAAATATCAAACTCGAAAATCCCAGTGTTTATATTTACGGTAAAATGACAAAGGGTACGAATATAAAATACAAAAACGGACTTTTATACAGGTTGCTTGACAATAAAACTTTTCATCCCAAATCCCTTAACTCTTACTTTATAGAAAAAAAACTACTCATTTCGAGCCCTGTTATCTCTTTTTACAGCGGAATACTTTATGACAAAACACCCTCCGAAGCATTCGGTCTGTTAATTCAAACGGATATTAACAGTATGACTCCTTATGCGGATATCTCATGGAGCAGAACAGGATATAAATGGAACGGCAATTACTTCAAGCTGCCGGAATTAAAGTTTAAAGCGGGTGTCCAGCCCGGTCTTTCGTATATCAATGATATTAACTTCAGGTATTACTACTCCGATTTTTCTTTTTACAACGGCACAAAAAACCAAATACTTTCTCTTTCCCTCTCAAATGA
>WFRF01000162.1 GCA_015486655.1 Caldifarciminota bacterium
CTTAATCTGTTATCGGTTTTTCCAATGTAAATAAATTTTGCTCCCTTTTTCTTTCTTCTCATAATTTCCGGTATTACCATTGTTGCTTCGTCATAAGGAGCAATGCCTATTGCCATAATTACATCGGCATTCCGCAGTGTTTTGTAGTTATTAGGGGACAGATTGGAACCGAAAGAATCTTCGAGGTTGCTTATCATGTTTATGTTTTTAATTGAACCGATTTCACTGCCGGGTAAAGCTTTGGAGATTTTGCTAAGTATATACATCTCTTCCAATGGAGAATTCTCGGACACGAAGAATGCAATACTGTCCGGCGATCTATTTTTCATTTTCTCCACAAGAGTTTTAAGGGAAGTTTTCGTTTCTTCCCACGGGATTCTTTCCCCCAGGATTTCGTACATCTTTCTGAATCCGAATCTGCCGAGTTTACATATATTGCCGAATAAGTTGGTGTCTGAATCATGAAATCCTTTGATGGAAACAATTTTATTGCCCATGACATCAACATCCAATTCACAACCGAAACTGCAGAAAGGACATACCGTTTTCTTTGTTTGTAACTTAAAAGGTCCGGGTTTTAGTGTCGCCGGTTTTATCACAATTGCACCTGTGGGACATGCATCGGCACATAACCCGCATGAAATACATTCGGTTTCCAGGAGAGACTTATCAAGAGCAGGACGGACAATTGTTTTGAATCCTCTGTTTACGAGTCCCAAAATAGACAATCCTACAACTTCTTTACACATGCGTATACACCTCGAGCAAGAGATACATTTGTTCGGTTCAAATGTGATATACGGGTGAGAGTCATCAATGGGAAGATCTTTGAACTCACCTTTAAAATAGGTTTGATCCACACTATATTTAGTGGAAGCATCTTTTAATTCGCAATTAAATACCGCTTTACAACCACATTCAAGACACCTCAACGATTCTTCATGTGCCATCTCGTCATTAAATCCCAGCTCTACTTCGTCGAACCCTTTTATCCTCTCTTTCGGTGGCAGCTTAGGCATCTCAATTTTTGGGAGTTTAGGCAGATGTTTATAATTTTCCGATAGTTGCTCTGCGAGCTCATCTTTCTTTGAGAAAAATTCTTCAGGATAAGGGACGATTTCACCGTTTGTTATATATTTGTCAATTACCCAAGCAGCTCTTTTCCCGTCCGCAATTGCTCCGATTACGGTGTCGGGTCCCCTTCTGAAATCTCCGCCGGCAAAAACTCCGGGATAATCTGTGACGAAAGTATTTTTCCCCGTTTCCACAGTGTTTTTTCGGGTGAATTTTATCATTGAAGCAATATCATCGGATTCATTTTCAATAAAGCTGAGATCCGAACGCTGACCGATTGAGAAGATAACGGAGGAAGCTTTAATTTTAAATTCCGAACCTTCAACAGGTAAAGGTCTTCTCCTCCCGGAATTATCGGGTTCACCCAATTTCATGCGGATACATTCTATCTCTGAGACATTTCCGTTTGCATCTTTAATTATTCTTAAAGGGTTGGTAAGAAATTCGATTTTTACCCCTTCATCAAGAGCATCTTGAATCTCCGTCCTGTGAGCGGGCATCTCGTTAATGGTCCTTCTGTATATCATTGTTACGTTTTTTGCTCCGAGCCTCAAACTTACACGAGCCGTATCAATTGCGGTATTTCCTCCTCCAATAATAATAACATTGTCACCTATTACCGGCTTTTTTCCGCTTGCAACGTCATGTAAGAAATCGATACCGCCAAAGGCACCTTTGGCATCTTCACCGTCGATACCCATGGACATACTTTTATGCGCTCCTATTGCGAGAAAGATTGCATCATATCCTTTGTTTTTAAGATCGCTAATAGTAAAATCTCTACCCAATTTTTTATTTGTGTATATTTTCGGTCCCAAATCGGTTATGGATTTGATTTCAATGTCAAGAACATCGTTTGGTTGCCTATACTCGGGGATTCCGTAACGAACCATTCCGCCTGCTTTATCATACTGCTCAAATACATCCACGCCGTGTCCGTTTTTTGCAAGGTAAAATGCACAGGATAGACCGGCAGGTCCTCCCCCCACAATTGCTACTCGTTTTCCCGTATCGGGTTTCTTGGGAGGGGTATAACTGTTTTCATCCGCTATATCTTTATCTGCCGCATATCTCTTTAAAAAATCGATGCCCACTTTTGAATCTACGAGGTTTCTTCTGCAAGCATCCTCGCACGGCCGAGTACATACCCTACCGCAAACAGAAGGGAAGGGGTTATCTTCTTTGATTATCTTTACAGCTTCTTTATAGTTCCCTTCGGCAATAGCCGCTATGTATCCCTGAACATCCACATTTGAAGGACAGGTGTTTTTGCAGGGACCTATGCAATCGGCATAGTGATTCGACATCAGCAACTCAAGAGCCATTTTTCTTTGTTTCCATATCTCTTTTGTGTCTGTTTTTATCTCCATTCCTTCACTGACCTTTGTTCCACATGAGAGAGAATATTTTTTTCTGGCTCCTTTAATCTCCACGGTGCAGAGAAAGCATGATCCGTAAGGTTCAAGTTGTTCGTGATAGCAAAGAGTCGGGATTTCTATACCATTTTCTTTGCAAACATCGAGAACCGTCTGGTTGTTGTCGGCTTTATATTTTAATCCGTTGATTGTTATATTTACCTTACTCATCATACCTCCTATTTAACCTCAACTGCTCCGAAGGGACAAACTCTGAAGCAATTGCCGCATTTTATGCATGCCGATTGATCTATAACATACGGGACACCCTTCTCTCCCGAAATGGCATTAACCGGACAATTTCTCGCACAGATGCTGCATGATTTACATTTGTCGGGATCGATTTCATATTTTATCAATGCTTTGCATTCTTTGGCGGGGCATGTTTTGTCGATTATATGCGCCTCGTATTCATTTCTGAAATATTTTAAAGTTGTAAGAACCGGATTGGGAGCGGTTTGTCCCAAACCGCAAAGGGAGGACTCTTTTGTCATATATGCCAACTCTTCAAGTTTATTCAGGTCTTCAATTTTTCCTTTACCTTCTGTGATTCTATCAAGAGTTTCGTACATACGCTTTGTCCCTACTCTGCAAAATGTACATTTTCCGCATGATTCATTCTGGGTAAAATTCAAAAAGTATCTTGCAACGGATACCATACAGGTATCTTCATCCATTACAACCATTCCGCCGGATCCCATAATTGCACCTGTTGCACTGAGGGAATCGTAATCAACCGGGGTATCCAGCAAAGATTCGGGGATACACCCTCCGCTGGGACCTCCCACCTGAACAGCCTTAAATTTTTTATCATCCTTAATACCACCGGCGATATCAAATATAATTTCTCTTAGTGTTATCCCCATGGGGACTTCAATCAATCCCGTTCTTTTCACTTTTCCCGAGAGGGAGAACACTTTGGTCCCTTTGCTTTTTTCGGTACCCAAAGAAGCAAATTTGTCGGAACCGTTTCTTATTATCCATGCTATATTAGCCAAAGTTTCAACATTATTTATATTTGTCGGTTTCCCCCAAATACCTGATTGGGCAGGGAAGGGGGGACGGATACGGGGCATTCCTCTTTTTCCCTCGATAGATGCAATCAGAGCCGTTTCTTCACCGCATACAAAGGCACCTGCTCCTTGCTTAATACTTAAATGGAACGAAAAATCGCTGCCAAGTATGTTATCACCGAGGAAGCCTTTTTCCTCGGCTTGTTTTATTGCAATGTTAAGGCGTTTTATTGCCAGGGGATATTCGGCTCTGCAATATATATAACCTTCATCTGCTCCTATTGCATAAGCACCTATGATCATTCCCTCGATGACGGAATGAGGGTCTCCCTCAAGGACTGATCTGTCCATAAATGCTCCGGGGTCACCTTCGTCTGCATTACAGACCATATATTTTTTGTCCCCTTCGGCTTTATTTGCAAACTCCCATTTTAAACCGGTAGGGAAACCTGCTCCCCCTCTTCCTCTGAGTCCGGATTTTTTTATCTCTCCGATTACATCTGTCTGTGACATGGAGGAGATTACCTTTTGTAACGCTTTATATCCGTCTGTATTTAGATAATCTTCTATGCTTTCGGGATTAATAATTCCCGTTCTCGAAAGAACTATCCTGTATTGTTTGTCAAAAAGATTCTCTTCACTGCCGTCATTTCTCGTGGATTTTACGACCCAGTCATGAATAATCTCGTTACTTTCCACATGTTCGGCAAATATCTTTTCCGCCTTTTCGGGGTTTATGCCGCCGTAAAGTGTTTTCTCTCCTGTTTCCGTGTCGATAATTTCAACTAACGGTTCTTTATAACACATCCCCACACAACCTGTTTCCTCCAAGGTTACTTCGGGATGATTTTTTTCAATTATCAATTTCTGCAATTTTTCATAAACGGGTTTAGCTCCTGCTGCAATTCCACATGAACCCATTCCCACTGTAATTTTATATTTTCCCATAATGTTCTCCCGTTAGAATGATTTTAATATCTTTCTTATTTTATCGGGGGTTAATTTGCCGTAAACAACTCCATCTATCATCATTACCGGAGCAAGACTGCAGCATCCGAGACATGCAACATGTTCTACGGTGAATTTTTTATCGCTTGTCGTGCCGTAATCACCGAGTTTTAATTCCTCTAAAATAACATCCTTTACCGTGTCGGCTCCGTTCACATGACAAGCAGTTCCCTGGCATATTTTAATATTATGCAACCCGGGTTCTTCAAGTTTGAATTGTGAATAGAATGTGGCAACACCGTATATGTCACTTTCGGCATAATCGGTGTTTTTTGAAATTGTTTCTATTGCCTCTTTTGAAATGTAACCGTATGTCTCCTGAATTTCCTGCAAAATAGGGATTAAAGTCCCTTTCTCTTTTGCATGTTTGGCAATAATTTCTTCAATAGATAAAGCGTTTTTAATATCCATACAATCACCCTACTTTAAGTTTTTAACGATTGTCTCTGTTTCTTTTGCTATCATCAATTCTTCATTCGTGGGAATAACAAGTATTCTAATCTTTGAATTGAATGCGGAAATATCCGTAATTATGCCTTTCTCGAGATTTCTGTTTTTGTTTTTGTCCACAATGATACCGAATTCTTCAAGCCCTTTAAGGGAAGATTCTCTTACCGGGATACAGTTTTCACCTATGCCGGCGGTAAAAACAATTGCATCTACCGTTCCTATTGCAAACATGTATGCCCCTATATATTTCTTTACCCTGTAGCAAAAAATATCAAAAGCCAGTTTAGCCCTAAAATCGCCCTCTTCGGATTTTTTTACTATCTTTCGCATATCGTTGCTGTAACCGGATATCCCGAGCAACCCGCTGTTTTTGTTTATTATATTATTGATTTGCGGCATGGAATAGTTTAAATCATTTTCAAGGTATATGAGTATTGCCGGGTCTATATCGCCCGAGCGCGTGCCCATGAGGAGTCCTTCCACAGGAGTAAATCCCATGGATGTATCGTAGGATCGACCTTCCTTAATTGCCGTAATGCTTGCACCGTTACCGAGATGACAAGTTATGAGATTGGTGTTCTCAAGGGGTTTGTTCAAAAATTCAGCTGCTTTTATTGCCACATATTTGTGACTTGTCCCGTGAAAACCGTACTTCCTTATACCGTAATTTTTGTAGAAATCGTATGGTAAACCGTAAGTATAAACGTGTGGCGGGATTGTCTGGTGAAATGAGGTGTCAAAAACGGCAACCTGGGGTTTATCAGGCATCATTTCGATGGATGAAAGTATGCCTTTCAAATTGGGGGGGTTATGCAGGGGAGCCAGTTTGGAATCCTTTCGGATTTCATTGATAACATCTTCATTTATCAGAATTGATTCGGAGTATTTTTCTCCTCCATGGACAACCCTGTGACCCACAGCATCTATATCGTTCAACGAATGTATGGGACCGTATTTTTGATCCATAAGAAGAGTGACCATTCGTTTAAAAGCATTGCTGTGATCGGGAATCTCCTCTTTATTTTCGTATATCTCTTTTTCTTTTGTGTGATGCACAAAGGATTCATCCTCACCGATCTTTTCTATGAGTCCTTTACATAAAACATTATTTGTGGAAGTATTAATTAGCTGATATTTCACGGAAGAACTACCTGAATTTATGATAAGTATTTTCATAGTATTCCTTTAAAAAAGAAAATTATCTCCCTTTTTGCGCTTTCGGGCGAATCCGCACCATGTATGGAATTGTGCCTTATATCCATACCGAACATATTACGAATGGTTCCTTCGTTTGCCTTGTTCGGGTCGGTTGACCCCATTAGTTCTCTCAGGTCATGAATGGCATTTTCCTTTTCAAGCACCAAACATAGAACCGGTCCGCTTGACATATATTTGCACAAAGGGTGATAAAAATCTTTATCTTTATGAACAATGTAGAATTGTTCAGCTTCTTTTTCGGATAAATGCAAAAAGCGCATGGCAACAAACTCAAAACCATGCGCTTCAACTATATTTAATATTTTACCTACAAGTTTTCTTTCAAATGCATCCGGTTTTATAAGACAAAATGTTTTTTCTTTCATTCCTTAAGGAGTAATCAGTGTCCCTGTTTTTCCTTCAATTGCCTTTGATCCGTTTTCGATGGAACTGATAATTACCCTTTTACCTCCATTTTTAAGAAAATTGATTGCCGCTTCGATTTTCGGTGCCATGCTTCCCTTTGCAAAATGTCCTTCATCGTAGTATTTGACAGCTTCTTTAACGGTCATATGATCAATATCCACTTGATTAGGTTTATTAAAATTCAAAGAAACTTTATCCACACCCGTAAGTATGATGAATGTGTCAGCCCCGATTTCACGTGCGAGAACAGCGGATGCTCTGTCTTTGTCTATTACCGAATCAAAACCTTCCAATGTCCCGTCTTCTTGTCTGTAAACGGGAATTCCGCCGCCTCCTGCAGCAATGACAAGCGTCCCCGAATCCACAATTTTCTTTATAATCTTTTTTTCTACGATTTCCAATGGAATGGGAGAGGGGACAACCCTTCTGTAGCCTCTTCCAGCATCTTCTCGAATAACCCAGCCCTTTTCTTTGAGTTTGGGAAGATCTTCCTTCTTGTAAAAGGGACCCACCGGTTTTGTGGGATTAGAGATGGAAGGATCATTCTTGTCCACAAGAACCTGCGTTACGATGGTAACAACATCTTTCTCAATGTTCTCGAGATGTAACCTGTTTTGCAAAGACTGTTCAATCATGTAGCCGATCCATCCCTGTGTTGATGCATCAATAACACCTAAGGGCAGAGGGGGGACTTGCCCCTCTGCCATCTCATTCTTTATCAGTTCGTGTCCTGCTTGGGGACCGTTTCCGTGGGTTATTACGATTTTGAAATCTTTTTTAACAAGGGCGATTATAGCGTTTAAACTGCTCCTTGTATTTGCAAATTGCTCGTGAATATTGCCTTTTTGTCCTTTTTTTATCAGAGCATTTCCGCCCAATGCAACTACAGCAATATTATTCATAACCTACTTTAAATTCTTCTTGCTTAAAAAATCGTTTATAACGTCTTCAAGATCCGGTTTTCCGATTTCGTCGAGTTCGTATCTTACCCTTGTTGAAGGCTTGTCGATCTTTGCAACGCGTTTAAGATCTATGGGGGTACCTATAATTACGGCGTCACAAGGAACGTTCTCGATTGTTTTTTCAAGATCCTTTATTTGCTGTTCGCTGTAACCCATTGCCGGCAGTATTATTCCCGTATCGGGATATTTCTTGTATGTGTCGGCAATTGTTCCAACGGCATAAGGTTTGGGATCAATAATTTCTGCTGCACCGAATTTCCTCGCTGCTACATAACCGGCTCCGATTTTCATTCCACCGTGGGTTAATGTGGGGCCGTCTTCAATAACGAGAACCCTCTTACCTTTGATAACCGACGGGTCTTCCACTGTAATGGGTGATGCCGCGTCAACGACTATGGCATTGGGATTTGCCTTTTCTATGTTGTGCCTTACGGTTTCAATGTCTTCCGGTCTTGCGGAATCAATTTTATTGATTACGATAACGTCAGCGGATCTGAAGTTAACTTCTCCGGGATAATAGGTCATTTCGTGGTTTGGTCTCAAAGGATCCACAACAACGATATGCAGATCGGATTTATAGAATGAAAAATCATTGTTTCCACCGTCCCAAAGTATAATATCGGCTTCCTGTTCAGCTTGTCTTATGATTTTTTCGTAATCGACACCTGCATATACGATTGTCCCTCTGTCAATATGCGGTTCGTATTCTTCTCTTTCTTCGATTGTGCATTCGTATTTGTCAAGGTCATCATATGTTGCAAATCTTTCGGCAATCTGTTTCCTGAGATCACCGTAAGGCATGGGATGACGAATTGCGGCAAGTTTGAAACCTTTTGATTTCAGAATATCCGAAACCCTCCTGGTTGTCTGGCTTTTTCCGCATCCGGTTCTGATAGCACAAATGGAAATTACCGGTTTTGTTGATTTGATTTGTGTTGCCTTGGGACCAAGGAACATAAAATCAGCACCGGCAGCGTTGACAATAGAGCCTTTATCCATAACATAGTTGTAAGGAACATCACTGTAAGCAAACACGACGAGGTCAATATCAAACTTTTTAATTAATTCGGGAAGATCTTTTTCGTCGTAAATAGGTATACCATCAGGATAGAGGGAACCTGCCAGTTCGGTAGGGTATTTTCTCCCATCAATATCGGGTATCTGTGTTGCCGTAAATGCAACTACCTCATACTCCTCATTATCTCTAAAAAAGGTGTTAAAATTGTGAAAATCTCTCCCTGCAGCGCCCATGATAAGAACTTTTCTTTTAACCATATGTCCTCCTCCTAATAAGTTAGTTGTTTCATAGGATACAGTATACATTTTAAACTGACTTTGTCAAGGAAATTCAATTAAATGGCAAACAGCCGTTTGTATTGAAATAACAGAAAAAAAGAATACAATTATCTGCTGCATATAAAGGGTTATATTTCATGATGCGGACTAATAATCGTTTAATACTGTTTAATAATTAAACAGTGTTTACAATCTTAACATATAAGTTTGTTTGTATTTGTAGATGCCGCATTGAGCGTTAATTATTTTAACAGTTTTAGTCGGAGTGTAGTGTAGGATTACAGGAAATAGAGGGGAATTTAATCTGGCACGAAAATTGCATAAATAAATAGTGATAATTAGAAACACTAAAAGGAGGTAATATATGCCATACGGTGACGGAACAGGACCTAACGGATTCGGTCCTAGAACAGGAAGAGGTTTAGGCTTCTGTAACGGCTACAATACTCCAGGATATCTTAATCCTGCCGGTTACGGCTGGGGTAGAGGCTATGGTCGCGGATTCGGCAGAGGTTACGGCCGTGGATTCGGTAGAGGTTACGGTTGGGGTTATTACGGTGCCCCGTATGTAAACCCTGCGGTAAACACATACACCCAAGATCCGAAAGTTGAGAGAGACATCCTTGAGAATGAGATCAAGAATCTCGAAACCACAATAGACAACTTAAAAAAGCGTCTTGATGACCTCAATAAAGAGGAAGGTTAGAGGAGGGTTTCCTCCTCTAACCTTTTTTTAGGAGAAAATATGTCGGTAAGGCTGAATAAATCTCTGTGTATCGGGTGCGGGGTATGTGAGAACGTATGCCCGAAAAATGCAATTAAAATGTTAAACGGTTATCCCGAGATTGACGACAACAGATGTATTAATTGCGGAATATGTGTCCAGAAATGCCCGAAGAATGCGTTGTCTTTAACGGGTGTTGAACAAAGAGGTAATACAGCAGGGGGAAGGATGAATTACTATGGAGGTGGATTTATGGGAACAGGTAGAGGAATGGGGAGTGGAACAGGTAGAGGAATTGGGGGCGGAGCCGGCAGGGGAATGGGAAGAGGCAGAGGAATGGGAAGAGGAGGCGGAATGGGCTACGGTCCGAGTGGAGAATGTATTTGCCCTTCATGTGGAACCGTAGTGCCGCATAAACCCGGTGTCCCTTGCTATCAACAGGTATGTCCGAATTGCGGAAGTAAAATGATAAGAAAATAAAGGAGGTCAAAGTGAAAATATTTATAGCTGGAAAAGGAAAAGAATTGAATTCACAGATAGACGACAGATTTGCAAGGTGCAATTATTTTGTAACATATGATACGGAAAAAAAGGACATCACAGGTTTTGAGGAAAATCAGTACAAAGACGGTACCGGGGGTGTCGGAGTAAAGGTTGCCAATTATATAATAAATAACGGATATTCGGTTGTCATAGGACCGGAACCGGGGCCGAATTCGGCAAACATACTTAAGGAAGCAGGCATAAAAATTTATGTTAATCACGGACATATACAGGATGCAGTGGAGGCCTTTTTAAAGGAGAATGGATAGTAGTATATTTTCAATGAACCCACTTGAATATGACAGATGGTACGATGAAAACAGAAATCTCTATTGGCCCGAAATCCTTGCTTTAAAGAGAGTTATTAAAAGAAACAGATTCGGTTTGGAGATTGGTGTTGGGTCCGGCAGATTTGCACTCCCTTTGGGGGTTGATGTCGGTATAGATCCTTCCTTTGAAATGCTGCAAATTGCACGGGCGAAAGGGATTGAAGTTGTAGAGGGAAAAGGGGAAAATATACCTTTTAAATGTTGTATCTTTGATTATGTATTGATGGTTACAACACTCTGCTTCCTCGATGATGTGGAGAAAACACTTAGGGAAGCGAGAAGGGTGCTGAAAAAGGGGGGAAAGATTGTTATCGGCATGATTCCGAAAAATTCCAATTTAGGTAATTACTATTTGCAGAACAGAGAAAATTCAACCTATTTCAGAGACGCTAAATTCTTTGAT
Organism: Caldifarciminota bacterium; assembly: GCA_015486655.1. Lineage (GTDB taxonomy): Bacteria > Hydrothermota > 32-111 > QNBC01 > QNBC01 > QNBC01. The sequence goes on from WFRF01000162.1 coordinate 10,841, forward strand.
ACGAAAGAGATCGTCGATATGTTAGAGTCATTGGATTTTAATGGGGTGGGATTCCTACAAACGTTAATCGGTTATCCAAGGGAAAAGGAATATAAGAGATATTCGAAGATTGAGAAAGGTAATAAAAAAGGTAGTTTCGTAGTAATATATGCATACAAAAAACCGGAGGTTAAATGAAAATAGCGATTGCGTCTGGTAAGGGTGGAACAGGGAAAACCATTGTATCCACATCCATATCCATGTCCGTGAATAACGCCGTATATGTTGATATGGATGTGGAAGAACCCAACGGGGCAATATTTATTAAACCCGAAATATCAAGAGAGATAAGATATACCGTTCCCATACCGGAATTTTATGAAGATAAATGTATTTATTGTAGGAAATGTGAAGAATCCTGTGTTTATAATGCAATTTCAATAATTCCGCAGGCAAAAAAGATACTGTTTTTCGAGGAGTTGTGCCATAGTTGTGGAGTATGTAAATATGTATGCCCCGTGGAACAAGCTATAATAGAAAAACCTAAAGCCATAGGAACAATAAGAATCGGTGAGAAAAACGGATTGAAGTTTATAGATGGTATACTTGATGTGGGGATTCCATCTTCCGTTCCTCTTCTAAGCGGAATGAAAAAGTATATTCCAAATGATGAAATTGTTATAATAGATTCACCTCCGGGAGCATCTTGCCCTGTTGTTGAGGTGGTAAAAGACAGTGACTTTGTTTTACTGGTTACCGAACCTACACCATTTGGGTTGAACGATCTTGATATTGCCTTGGACATAGTTAAGGATATGGAAAAGCCTCATGCAATAATAGTTAACAAATCCGAAAATAACAACAATCTTGCAAGAGAATTTGCTGAAAAGAGAGGAGAGTATATTGCAATGGAAATTCCCTTTGACAGAAAAATCGCAGAAAATTACTCAAAAGGGATTCCCCTTTTAACGGAAGAATACAAGATTAGATTCAAAAAGTTGGTTGAGGACATAAGAGAGGGGAAATTATGAAAGAGATTTTGATTATAAGCGGAAAGGGAGGAACGGGAAAAACAACATTAACAGCCTCTTTGGCTAAATATATGAAAAGTAAAGTAATCTGTGATGCAGATGTCGATGCGGCGGATATGTTTTTACTGCTGAAACCCAATGTCAGAAAAAAGATGAATTTCAAAGGTAAATCGGTTGCAATTATAGACCAGGATAAATGTACATCTTGTGACCAATGCAGAAAACAGTGCAGATTTAACGCTATTGATGCAGAGAACGGGAATTATACAGTGAATCCTTACAGTTGTGACGGATGTACCTTATGTACGCTTGTATGTCCGGTAAATGCAATAAGGATGGAGCAGATGGTTGTAGGGGAGTGGTACATATCACAGACAGAATCGGGAAAAATGGTTCATGCAAGACTGTATCCGGGAGCAGAAAATTCAGGGAATCTGGTGACAATGGTAAAGAGACAGGCTCACATTCTGGCGGAAGAAGAGGGCAGTGAATATGTCATAGTTGACGGCCCCCCTGGAATAGGATGTCCCGTCACATCAGCCTTATCAGGGGCAAATCTGGCTATAATAGTTACGGAACCGACATTTTCCGGTATCCATGATCTTGAAAGGGTGTACGAGATAGCGGAACATTTTAAGGTACCTGTTTGGATTGTTATAAATAAATATGATCTTAATACGGAGAACAGTAAAAAAATCGAGAAATTTGCTTCAGGCAAGGGAATAGATGTAATAGAAAAAATCCCTTTTTCCAAATGTATAATAGACTCTGTTGTTAAAGGGGAAATCCCCGCTGACAACTGTGAAGAGTTAAAGAAGGTAGTGGAAAAACTGACGGATAAATTTTGAGGTGAATATGAATAAATTGAGAATCGTTTTCGGAACAAATAATGGTAAGGATATTGTAAAACACCATTTCGGCGACTCAAAGAAATTTGTACTCTATGAATTGGATGAAGACGGAAATCGGAGGATGATTAAAACGATTACAAACGAAGCAAAGGATATGGAAGAGAAAAAACACGGGGATGACAACAAGAGGGCATCTGTTTTAAATCAGCTGGGACAGGTGGATGTAATGGTTGCAGGTGCATTGAGCCCCAATTTCGTAAAGATCAATAAAAATACAATGACAATTCCATGTGTATCGAAGGTGTCGGATATAAATAAATTTCTTGATATTTTTGTCGGGAAATTCGAAGATTATAGGATGATGATTGAGAAAAAGAGGAAGGATAATATTATTCCTAAGATACCTTTAATAGAGGAGGATTAATGTCTTTGCAGGAAAAGGTTCAGGAAAAACTTAAAACTATAGAAGATCCGGAAGTTCATACGGATGTATTGTCTTTGAAACTGGTTTACGATTTGAATGTTGACGAAGAAAACGGCGTGGTTTCATTAAAATTCAAACCCACAGTTCCCAACTGTCCCATTGGGGTGCAACTTGCCATAAATTTAAAAAGGGAACTTTTAAGTGTAGAGGGGGTAAAAAAGGTAAACATCACCGTTACGGATTTTATAATGGCTGACCAGGCAAATGAATACCTTAAAATGATGGATGAAAAAGAATAGAATAATTGTTCTTGTAAACGATACGGGAGAAAATCCGAGGTTAGCAAATGAACATGGTTTTTCTGCTTTGTTGGAATATAAAGACAATAAAATTTTATTTGACACAGGGCAGAGTGATAAATTCATTCACAATGCGGAGAAGTTGGGGGTTGATTTAAGGGATGTAGATCATGTTATCATCAGCCACGGCCATTACGACCATATTGGCGGATTGAAATATTTTCTGGAATTAAACCGTACGGCAAAAGTTCATATTAAAAGAGAAGCATTAAAGAAAAAATACAAATTTAACAATGGGGAATTTGTCAATATCGGGACAAATGATGACTACTCGCCATATAAGGGAAGATTTGTTTTTAGCAGTGCTTCGCGAGAAATAGTGAATAATGTTTTTATTATAACTAATATTAATGATTTCGGTTCCCGAATTCACAACAAAAATATGTTTGTTGAAAAGAATGAAAAAATAGAAGTTGACCCGTTTAATGACGAACAGTTCCTATTTGTGCGTGATAATGAAAAGATACACATAATTTCAGGTTGTTCTCACAGAGGCATATTTAACATAGCAAAAACTGCTTTGAATTACTCAAAACTCGATAGAATAGGGGTTTTAGTCGGGGGATTCCATATGGTCAATGAGTATTATAGTCAGATCAAAAAGGAAGTAGGTGCATTAAGTAATCTTAATATAGAAGAAATATGCCCGTGTCATTGTACAGGTGAAATGGGAAAAGAGGAGATAAAAAATAAATTCCTGAAACATTATCTGGATGTGGGAACGGGGGACATTATTTATTTGGGTTGAGAGTGTCGCAGAGAAACTTTAAGCAAGATCCGCATAAATACTGAAATATGAGTAAATATTCCTAAATAATGAGCCGGAAACGGGATTATACCAAAAAAACAAACAGGATACTTTTATAAAATAAATTGAGGGTTTATACGATTTTTTATCTCTGAATATTTGACAAAATATACCTATAGGTATAAAATAAGAAAAAGGAGAGATATGGAAAATAACGAACTGTTTGATGTGTTTAAGCAGGAATCGGATGAACGTATGCAAATCGTTGTAACCGATATGCTTACAATGGAAGAATTAGGCAAAAATGACGATAAAATAGATGAAATTCTAAGAGAGTTGCACGGTTTAAAAGGTGCGGCAAGGATGATAGGACTGAATGACATTGTGGATACCATTCATGCACTTGAGGAATTATTCAGAAACATAAAAACAGAGAAACAAGAATTTAACAAGGATATAATTGATTATATTTTTAATGAAATAGACAAAATAATTGATTTCGCAAGCAATCTGACAGTAAAGGAAGAGAAAAAGCAAGATATTGAAGCAAAAGAGAAAAAAGAGATAAAAGAAAGGGTATTTCTCAATATTAATTTTGAAAAAGTGGATAACCTTGTAAATGAAATCAATGATTTTACAATATTTTTTAACAATTTTTACTCGGTTAAAAAACAGATTGAAAATTTATATACTTTGTCTGAGGATGAAAAGACAAAAAAAGAATTGAAAAAGATTAACCGTTTGCTGGATACATATGTTAAGAGAGGGACTATAAAGATAAAATCAATTCATGATTCTGTATTCACTCTTCGTATGGTTCCTGTCAACAAAATCTTTGACAGATTTAAAAAGGATGTTAGAAATGTAGCATCGAAAGAGGAGAAGAAAGTTAATTTTACTATCCAGAGCGGTGATATTGAAGCTGATATACATATTTTACGAAGATTAAACGATCCCATTTTACATATTCTAAGGAATGCAGTGATACATGGTATAGAAAAACCCGAGGAGAGAAAGAGAAAAGGGAAAAATGAAACGGGAGAAATAAAAATATCGGCTTCATATGAAGGGAATAATCTTGTTATAAATATTTCAAATGACGGTAAACCCATAGATTACAATGAAGTTAAGAATGTTGCCGTTCAAAACGGTTTGGTAGAGAAGAGTGTTGCCGAGAAATATACACAAGAACAGCTAACACAATTTCTCTTTTCAATGGGGTTTACAACTAAAAAAAATGCCGATTACACATCTGGTCGCGGAATAGGTCTTGATGCCGTTAAAAAAATTGTGGAGGAAGAATTGAAGGGAGCGATTTATCTATCCTCCGATTCCAAAGAAACCGTTTTTGTTCTAAAGATACCATTGACACTTTCTTCAACCGATGCAGCTTTTATTAGAGATATGAATAATAGATTTGCCATACCCATAACAGGTGATTTGAGATTTGTGAAATACAATGAAGATGATTTGAGGCAGATAGAAAATAAAATATACCTTTTGAAAAACAACACCATTTATCCCGTCCTTTTCTTAAACGATATCTTGAGATATGATAAACCGTTTTCGGAACAGGGGAGTGCTTTAATTATTTCATCCGATGTTAATCCGTTGTCAATCATATTTGACGAAGTGGAGGACATAAGAAACATAGTGATAAATAAATTACCCTATCCGGCTGAAAATATACCGTTTATTTCCGGCGTAACAATTTCGGAAGAAGGAACACCGGTATTGATTCTTGATATTAATGATGTTAAAAAATTTGCGGGAAATAATGAAATTATCAACAGAAACAAGACGGAGGGCAAAAAGGAGAAGAGGGAAATTAAAGTATTGATAGCGGAGGACTCCCCCACGACCAGAGATGTTGAGGTGTCTATCTTGAAAAAAGCCGGTTATAAAGTAAAGGCTGTTGAAAACGGGAAAATTGCATATGAGACGATTAAACAGGAGAGATTTGATATTTTGGTAACTGATGTGGAAATGCCTGAAATGACAGGTTTTGAGCTGGCAAGTTTACTCAAGAATGATCCTAAGTTTTCAAATATTCCCATAGTGGTAGTAACCACCAGAGATGATAATGAATTTATTCAAAAAGGAATAGAGATAGGGGTTGACGGATATTTTCTTAAAACCAAATTCAGTGAAGAGGAATTTTTGAAGAAAATTGAAAAGATGGTGTGAATATGATTAAAATTTTAGTAGTTGATGATTCTCCCGTTATCAGAATTACTCTGAAAAATGCTTTAAAAAGAATTGAAGAGTTTGAAATAGTAGGTGTTGCATCAAATGGGGAAGAGGCAATAAAAGAAAATTTACTGAAATCACCAGATATTATTATAATGGATATTTCCATGCCCGTTATGGATGGTTTAGCGGCAATAAAACATATAATGAAAACAAAACCTGCGAAAGTGCTGGTATTTTCGGGTTCACAATTTTTTGCTAATTCCGTGGACCCGGTTTATGAAGCGCTGTCGGTGGGTGCGATGGACATCATAAAAAAAACTTCCGTTATTGATCCTAACAGTAAAGACTTTGAGATACTCGTCGAAAAAATAAAAGAATTGAATAATGTTGATTTGCATAAGGGAGGAATAGTTCGTAAGAGGGGAATCACACCACTGAGTAAATTAAAACATGAATTTAAAGTGGTCGCCATAGGTGTGTCCACGGGAGGACCTCTTGTTCTTAAAGAAATATTGGGAAAACTGCCTGAAAATTTTAACAAATCCATTGTTATTACACAGCATATGACTAAGGGATTTATTAAAGGATTATCTGATTGGCTTAATTCGGTAATCAAGGTAAAGACAAAAATTCCTGTTGAAGGAGAGCCATTGGAAAAGGGATACGTTTATTTTGCTCCCGATTATTATCATCTCGGTGTGCGAAACGGTAAATTTAAGTTTATTGATATTCCGCCGAGAAATAATTTTAAACCTTCCTGTGATGTGATGTTTGAAGAGTTTTCCAATGAATATAAGAGAAGTTTGCTTGGAATAATTTTGACCGGAATGGGTAATGACGGTACTGAGGGATTGAAGAGTGTAAAAGGTAAAGGAGGATATGTAATAGCTCAAGACGAATCCTCTTCGGTAGTTTACGGTATGCCCAAAGCAGCAATAGATGCGGGCGTTGTGGACATCGTTTTGCCGGCGGATATAATAGGAGAGTATTTGAGTAAATATGGAACTTAAACTTAGTGATATTAAAGAGTATATACTGAGAAAATACGGTATTGAATTAAAAGAGGATAAGTTGAAGAAATTATATTCTATTATCGGTAAGAATATAGATGTTTCAAGATTTACGGAAAAGAAGATACTATTTGATTTTATGGATAATCATAGAGACCTGAGAGAAGAGATCATCGATGAAATTGTCGTTCATGAAACGCATTTTTTCAGAAATGTTCATCAATTTATTCAGTTAAGGGATTACATACTTCCTTATTTGATCAGAAGGAATAAAAAATTGAAGATTTTAAGCTTGGGGTGTTCTTCAGGGGAAGAACCTTATTCGGTTGCTATGATAGTTGATTATTATTTTAAGGGGTTCAAAAAGGATATATCCATTGATGCCGTGGATCTGTCACAGAAGGCAATTGAAAAAGCCAAAAGCGGAATATACAGGAAATATTCTTTTAAGAATTATAACGAATTCAAGGATTTGGAAGCATATTATTTTACCGTTAACGGGAAAAATTTTGTTTTATCCGATGATATAAAAAGAATGGTCAGATTTACAAAAGAAAATGTATTTGAATTTTTCAAATATGACAAAAGCAATTACAGCTTGATTTTCTGCCGTAATTTAATAATTTATTTCGATGAAAAAACCATGAGAAAATTCCTGGATCTCGTACTTGCTCATTTGGACAAGGATGGTTTTTATGTGGCCGGACACAGCGAGATACTGGAAAAAATACACGACGGCTTTCAGATTATGTTTCTTGGAGAGACTTTCATATATAAAAGACGTTCTATTTATAAACCTGTTGAGGTTGAACCCGCAGTTAAAAAGAGAAATGAAGATGTCTTAAAGAAAAAAGGAAAACAAGTTCCGCTCCGCAAAAATGTACAGATAAAAAATGTAGAGCCCAAAATTGATTTTTTGAACAAAAAGGAAACAATCTACAGATTGCTTGAAGAGGAGAATTTTGAAAAAGCGGAGCAATCGTGTGAAGAACTTTTGGCAATTAAAGAAGATGAAGATGTTAAAGTTGCTTTTTCCTACATTCTTATGAATCTGAAAAAATTTGAAAAAGCCTCCGAGATTTTGAAAAAAACGAAGGGATTTAATTCATCGGTGAAATACCATATACTATTGGGGATAAATTACTATTTTCTTATGCAATTCGATAAAGCGATTAAGTCCTTTAAAAATGTTTTGTTTATATGTGATTCAAGTATTTACGCTTATTATTACCTCGGTTTGATATATGAGCAGAAACAAAATTATAATATGGCGAAAAAGTATTTTGATAAAGCCATTTCAAACAGGCTTAGTGATAATTGTAATTATGATTTTGACAGAATTGACAAGAACCTAAAAATAGAGTTGGAAGAATTTATAAAAATAGCAAAGGAAAAAGTAAATAAAATAAATATGTTAATAAAGGAGTGATTATGAAAAGAGTTCTTTATATTGAAGACAGCATAACGCTTGTTAAAATAGTGAAAACGTTTTTGGAAGAAAACGGTTATGAGGTTACTACTGTGGACAATTACGAAGATGCCGTAAAGTTAATTGATGAAAACGATTATGATGTAATCGTATCGGATATCATATTGCGGGGGATTAACAGAACAGGTTATGACATTGTAAAATATTTCAGAAAAAACAAAAGTGAAGAAACACCGGTTATTGTTACTTCCACAAGGGGAGGAAGGGGTGTTGTCGTTGCATCGAAAATGTCAGGAGCAAACCATTTTCTCCAGAAACCGTTTGATCCGGAAGATTTACTTAATATAATCAATGAGGAAATTAATAAATGAAAAAATTTCTTTTGGGTAAATTATCAAACCTGTTTATTGCATTCCAGATTAACGATGTTAAAGCAATAATCGATAAATATAATGTAATTCCGCCTGATTTCTATCTGTCCTATTTTGCCGGTTACTATTTGAATCCCAAGAATGACAACCTGATGCCTATAATCGACCTTAATAACCTGTATAATATTATACCTTCCGGCGATGAAAGGAAAATGTTAATAATCAACAATCAATATGCACTGCTGTTGGATGATGTTGATAAAATTGTAGAAGCAAAAGCCGTATCTGTTAAGAGAAGTAAAAAGATTGAAGAAATTTCATTTAAAACATATATAAAAACTGATAAAAAGGTAATACCTATTATTGATTTGTCCGAAATAGAATCAAAAATGGCTAAAGAAAAGCGTTTTGAAAAAAATCTTCAGAAAAGGAAGAAGATTTTGCCCCTCACCAATGAAAAATACCGTAATGAGGAAATACCGGAGAAGGTGCGGGCCGGGGAAAAGAGGGTAATGCTGGTTTTTCAATATGGAAATAAAAATTATGGCGTAGAGACGCAATATGGTTATTATATAGCAAACAGGACGAGGATGGTCCCGTATCCTTATACGGATAAAATATCGGGTTTAATTAATCTGCACGGAGAGATGATAAACATTCTGTCGGCAGAATATGCCTACGGAGACGAAGAAACAGATACGGATAAGTTTGTTATTATTGATTACGATGATATCAAATTGGGTTTGAAAACGGAGAAAATTATCAGTATATATAAAATTGACGAATCCAAAATGATTGATAAAAAGAATGAAAACAGCTTTATAAAATATATATATAGGGATGATGCGGAGATTCTTGTCCTCGATATTGAAAATATGGTAAAGAGTTTGATTGAATAGGAAGATTAAATTAATAACAAGGAGTATTTATGGATAATAATGTAAAGGAAATTCTTGAGAGGGAACGTATTGAGAAACTCAAAGAAATGTCCCTTTCGGGTGTAAAGCTGAGATACTTTTTTACGGGATTTTCTCTGACTCTCGCACTAATCTGGAGATTAACAAACATGTCGGATATGCCATATTGGATGATGCTTGTTTTATTAGTGATGCAGTTGCTTAATAACTCTCTGGTTCTTTTTACCACAAAAAAGGGTGTTTATGGAGATTATGTTGAAGTCATTGTTCACATTTTGGATTCCATAGGAATATTGACGCTTGCCTATTATTCCGGTATGGCAGCAAGTCCGTTTTTCCTGATGCTGTTTATGACACTTTTTGTTAACGCCATTAAAACCGGTTATAAAAGGGGAGGATTGAAGATCATTTCGGACTTTGCAGTGTTTATGGTCCTGTTGGTTATTGCGCAGATAAGCGGCAGACAATTCAACTGGATATACCAGTTATCCGGTTTTTCATTCTATGCTGTTATTGCCATCGCCATGTGTCATATATCTCAGCAGACATTAAATCGTATGATTAAATTCAGGGAGATAATAGGTACTGTTGAAGGGACAGGGCAACTAAGTATGAGAAGTAATGATGAAGAGAAGGACGAATTGGGCTTTTTACAGATGAGCTTTAACAGAATGTTGGATTCGCTTGAAAAAATGGCCAAACAAATAAAGATAATAGCGGAAGACAGATTATTTGACAATGAACTGAATGAAGAGATTCCGGGTGATTTGGGAGAAGCTAAAATTCAGCTATTGAATAAAATGAGATTGTTGTCCAAAGAAGCAAAAGCCATTGCTGAAGACAACCTTGAATTGGAAGAATTGAGAATAAAACTTGAGGGAGATATTGGGGGAGCATTTTCGGAGATGGTTACCAGGTTACTTAATCTCTCGGATCTTGCAAAAGAATTAAGCCAGGGAAATTTGACAATTAACGGAGAGGAATTGGGTGACGGAACCATAGGGAGAGCAATGAGAGACATGCTGAATAATTTGAGACTGCTTATGCAGCAAATTAAAGAAGCGGGGCTTAGGATTGCAAGTGCATCAAATGAGATTTTATCCTCTACCGAGGAGTTAAGTGCCGGGTCCAGTGAACAAGCATCAAGTATTGAAGAGGTTACGGCAACAATAGAAGAGTTTGCAAAAACTTCAAAACAGATTGCCGATACGGCAAGTATGGTCGAGGAACAGGCAAGTGAAAGCTTAAAGAAAACAATTGACGGAACGGCAAGCATGGAGAATGCCGCTCAGGCTATGAATGATATAAGAGTGTCCGCGGAAAGTACTTCAAAGAGGATTCTGGAGCTTGGCCATAAATCGGAAAAGATAGACGAAGTGGCAAAATTTATCAATGAAATTGCCTCTCAAACAAAACTCTTGTCCCTGAATGCATCAATTGAAGCTGCCGGAGCCGGTGAAGCCGGGA
>WFRF01000163.1 GCA_015486655.1 Caldifarciminota bacterium
AAATTGCAATGTCGCCTCCAAACCCGACATTTCTTAGAAAATGAGATGCTTCTTTAAGCCCTACCCCTTTAATATTTTTAACAAGCCATTCCCTGGCTGTTTTTGTATCCTTAAATCTTTTTAGGCGTTCTTTTATCTTTACATCTCCACTTAAAAGCAATTCTCTTGCTTTAACTATATAGCCTGCCTTTTTAAATTTGAATCTTACGTTTTTCAGGTTGTCCTGAATTTCTTCTCTATCTCCTTGAAACAGTTTTCCACTTTCATAAAGATTACAAATAGCCTCCCAGCAATATCGGGCATTGGATTGTGGCGTTAAAATACAAAAAGCAAGCTCCGCAAACAATCTGTTCTCGTTACCTTTACGAAGAACATCCTTAAATTCATTAAGTCTTTCTTCTATGTAAGGTTTTATAAGATTATATCTTTCCAAAATATCATCGGTGTCTATTCCGGAGGTGGATTCCCCGATATCTTCAATGGTGATATCGGGGAATTGTTTTAATAATTTTCGCATATCAACTCAAAATACGATTGTGGATGACCACATGCAGGGCATTTTTGCGGGGCTTCGGTTCCTTCGTATATAAAACCGCAATTCCTGCAATGCCACAGCATTTTCTTTTCCCTTTTGAAAACTCTGTTCTCTTCAATATTTTTACTTAGAGTAATATATCTCTTCTCATGATATTCTTCGGCTTTTCCTATGTTTCTAAAAACAGCTGCTATTTCGTTAAAACCTTCCTCTTCTGCTATCTTTGCAAATTCCGGATACATCGTTGTATTTTCGTAATGTTCTCCCGATGCTGCCTCTTTCAGATTTTCAAGAGTGGTACCGATTACTCCGGCGGGGAAGGAAGCCTGTATCTCTACCTCTCCTCCCTCTAAAAATTTGAATAATCTCTTTGCATGTTCCTTTTCATTGTCGGCAGTTTCCAAAAATATTGCTTCAATCTGTTTGTATCCCTCTTTTCTTGCCTGACTCGCAAAATACGTATATCTATTGCGTGCCTGAGATTCTCCGGCAAATGCCGCCAGCAAGTTTTTCTCCGTTCTTGAACCTTTTAAATCCATATTAAGCCTCCTTTGCCGGCGGAGTAAATACCCTGGCACCCAGTTCTTTATCCAACATAAACATGCCGTTACCTCTGTCTCCCACAAGTTTAATCTTATCGATTATCTCTTTATCGTTCGATTCTTCCTCTACCTGTTCGGCAATATACCACTGTAAAAAATTCGTAGTCATGTGATCTTTCTCGTCCATGGATAAGTTTATAAGATTGTTTATCAGTGATGTCACCTTCTCCTCATGCTTTAATGTATCTTCCATAACTTCAAGGGGTGAATTCCACTCGGTTTTCGGTTGCTCGATAGGTTTTAGAATAACTCTGCCTCCTCTTTCGTTTATATAATCGATAAACTTAAAGGCATGAAATTGCTCTTCCTGAAATTGAACGGTCATCCAATTTGCAAATCCCTTCAGACCTACCGATTCAAAATACTGTGCCATTGAGAGATAGAGGTATGCCGAATACATCTCTGCGTTTATCTGGGCATTAATCGCATCCTCAAGTCTTTTACTTATCATAAATACCTCCTATGACTTCCATAAACCGTGAACACTGCAATACTCCCTCGCTACAATATTGCTCCCCTTAACGGGGAAAAATGCCTCTGGTTTGTCACCGGGGTTCAGATATTGTTTATAACTCTTTCCGTCAACAATAATCTCTATCCATTCTATATAATGTTTCTCTTCCATAGGATGAGGGACCGAACCCACTTTAACCATTATACCATCTTCTTTTTCTTCTATAACCGGAACATGTTTTTCCGTCGAGGAATCCGCAGTTTGTTCTTCGAGTTTTACCATAGGCTGTCCGCAGCATACAAGCACACCGGCAGCTTCATGAGTAACCTCTACAATATTACCGCATATCTCGCATTTGTAAATTTCAAGTTTTTTTGTCATAATAACACTCCTTTAATCGATTTTTTCAAATTGTTCTTTACCGACACCGCAAACGGGACATATCCAATCGTCAGGTAATTTTTCAAAAGGTGTTCCCGCAGGAATACTGTTATCGGCATCTCCTTTTTCCGGATCATAAATGTAACCACATACTGTACATCTGTACTTTGCCATATTGCTTCCTCCTTTTATGGTTTCTTTTTCTTCTTTTACATATGTAGGAGCCGTTTTAGGGGACTTCCCCTTAATTACGTTGTGATAGTAATCGTATGTAAGTGCCTGTCCTTCTCCCAATATATCTCCTTCTGTTACTTTTCCTATAAATAACGTGTGAGAACTAAGCTCCAACTTTCCTGTAACATCACACTCAATATAACCGTTAGTTTTATCCAGAAGTATCGGTGCTCCGTTTACTCCTGTTTTGTAATTATATTTTTCGAATTTATCAATGTCTCGTCCCGATTTAAAACCGAAATTACCTATAAGTTGCATATCCGCTTCTCTTGTTAAAATCGAAACGCTAAAAACATTACTTTCCATAATATAATCGTGCGTCAGATTCTCTTTGTTAATTGCTATTGCTATACTTGCAGGATCCGATGTCACCTGAAAAACCGAATTGGCAATTTGTCCGTTGATTTTATTGCCCGACTTTGACGACACGACATAAAGACCGTAACTTATTTTGTGAAGAACCGACTTATTCATATTTGCACTCCTTTTATA
>WFRF01000164.1 GCA_015486655.1 Caldifarciminota bacterium
AGTTGTTGCTAAATTAATTAAAAACACTTTTAAAAGAGATACAACAGGAGATACAACAAAATCTGTTGAAGAAGTATTGGCAGTAAAAGCATTTCCAATATATAAATATTCGCGTTCATTTCCGGGAGATCCTGTATTCTTAACATCAAAAGCAGTAATAGGGGGAGTAGGAATTTTCACAATAATACTTGATATAGTAGATATGGATATGACAGGAGAGATAGCCCATAAAACACAACAACTTACAGTGGAAGGGCAAGCAGAAGATTCAGCTTATGTATCGATTTCACATATCAATAATTGCCAGATGGGAAATAGCACGAATTTCACATGGACAACTAACGACTATGCTGTATATCAGAAATTATATTATAGAAAAACTTCTAATGCGAATTGGTCATTCCTTGCTTCATTAAACGGCATTGTAAGAAACTATGTCTTTACTCCTCCATCGACAGGTGATTATCAAGTAAAGATAGAATTCTATCTTGATGCATATACACCTATATCAGGAGTGTCTAATGAATTCAATGTATCTCCTCCACCTCCTCCCATATTGCAGCTTGATGGATATGTAGACTCATTCTCGACCAAAGCAATAGATGGTCATTATGCTCATCTGAATTGGATATTCAATAGACCTGGAGGTGATTCTTCAGTAACCGACTCATTTGTTATATATAAAGATAATAATCGCTATGCTTGTGAATTTTTATGGGCTTGGAGAGATCCTGATAAATATACATTTGTTGGAGAGAGTCATACATATCAATTATGTGGATGGTATCATTGGAAACCAGGTAACTATAATCATGATACATCGCCTGAATGGAAATATTCAAATTATCTTACACTTACTGCGGATACAGCGATACCGCCTGATACAGGTTGTCCCTATTTCTATATAAAAGAGAATGGAGAGTATATTTCACAAAATACAATAATGCATTATGGTTATAATAATAAACGGGATAATTATCTGTTTAATTTAGGTAATAGATATAAGGAAGAATTAAGAAAAAATAGAATTACAGGTGATGAATGTGAAAGCAAAGAAAGAGTAATACAATCGGCAATAAGTGAGAATGAGGTTGAGAAAGATTACATAGACAGAGTTAATCTTAAAGCGGTTAAATATGATTCAATATATAATCTTACATTGAACACAGAGGGAGAATATCTATTCTGGAAGGATGTATATAAGATCGATTCCTGTAAGAATGCCAAAGGAGAGGATATATTGCCACTTGTAGAAAATCTGGGAGATAGTTATTATGTGGCTTACCCTGGAGATACGATATACATATACACAAGCACAAGGTGCTGCGATAAAGCTAACACTAATGGAAACAGAAGCAGAGGAGGCGGTATAATAATAGGCTCAGGAGTCAAAGTTAGAAGTAAAGGTAAAGATATCGAACCATCTATTGAGATTGAGTATCCGGGAGGAAAAGGCTGGGTAAACGGTAGGGAGATATATCCGAGAGAATATATATATGCAATTTATAATGACATTCCTCTAAGTGATAGTATGAGATTTGTAATAAATAAAGAGGTTAAAATAGATTATATATCATTCCCGAAAACAGAGAATGTAAAGTATAATGAAATAAAACTTGAACTTATCAATCCTACTCTAAAGGGCAAGAATGTAATGAAGCAGATAATCAAAGAGGATAGTACATATATAAACCTTATAAATGGGGATACACTATATTTCTCATTTCCTCTTATAACACCAGCAAACGGAGAAAGAGTATCATATATACTCAGTACGGATGGATATTATAATATAGATTATAATAAGAGGGACAATAGTAAGAGTGCTACAATTCCCAAGAGTGATATCAAGTTTATAAGCGGAATCGTTTATTTGCAATCAAAAGGTAAGATATTCTCAAATTATGAGATATATAACATATCGGGCAGACAGGTAGGACAGGGAGAAATAAAGACAGGTAAGATTAAATTACAGAAATTATGTAACGGTATATATTTCATAAAATTGAAAGGTAAAAATAAAAGTGAAACTAATAAGTTTGAGGTCATTCGCTGATAGAATATAAAATTAAATATTTTTACAGGCTCATAAGGGGTAAGTTTATACTTGCCTCTTGTGATAACTTATCAAATAAGTGGCATCTACTATATATATAATACTTCTATATAATTATGAATTATAAGTAGAGTATTTCTAATCCATTGCCTAATGGTTATATGCCAAATGAAAGTCAACCGCTTTTTTTAAACATTTTCTTAGATGATTCATTTATTTTAAATCCCATTTCTTTTATTACTTCCGGTATTTTTTCCTTCTCAAAATGTATGTAAATGCTCTCTTCATTAAGCCGCCATTCTGCTAATACAAAAAATTGATATAAGATGTCGAAAGTTTTACTTTCTCGTGTAGCACATATATATAACCATCCCCTGTTTCGTTATCCTCTATTACTTGCCTTATAAAATAAATCCTCGGAACAAAATCTTTTTTCAATATCTTTTCCCCTCTTGAATGTTCATTATACCCTAAGTATCTTATAGATGCATTATTAAACCAATCCAATTTCTTATCAATCTCATCTATAGTGCTAAATTTTATCTTATTCCAGAAACTCCTTGAAAAAACGGTTAAATTCTGCTATTTTTTGGGTATGAAAAAAGTAATTTCTCTTCTGTTTTTAATTGAAATTATGACAATTGTGTTTCTACTCTATTTCATGTTTGACTTCAACATAAAGAACTATAGAATCATTGAATTTAAAAATGTCAAACTGAGGGTGCCCGATGGTTACAAAAAAACCGAATACAATTCAAACGGATGGGATGTTATATTTTTCAGAAACCGTAATACGGCAATCAAGATTGCTGCAAAGCCCGCCATTGATATTGAAAAACTTGCCGACAGAAGTAGTGTACGATATAAATATAATTTCCCCATAGACAGTACAAGTGTATTTTATATAATAAAACATGCAAAGAACGGAAGCGTTGTTTTTGCATTTAATATGGATTCCACATCATATTACATTTCTGTCTGGTCGGTTACAATATCCAATGCCTATCTTGTACTTAAAAGGGTTGTCAAAGACATGTATTTCGGCAGTGTTTCGTTTAAACCGTATTTCGGCAAAATCCCCGAGTCTGTTTTTATAGGTGATTATGTGGGGTTTATTGTTATTCTGCTTACTTTCCTGTTTATTCCGCTCGCCTTTTATTTCTCCAGTATGAAACCGCGTTCTGTCATTGATGATGAAATAGTACTTGATGAAAAGTATGTGAGTTTTTACAAAGAAGAAAGGTTCAGGAGAAAAAAGAATTACTGTTATTTACTGTTGAGTAAGGATGAATTGACGGCTTATTTTTACGGAAAACCGGTTCTTGTCGCCCGTAAAGGGGATGAAATAAAAAT